>CBDAFG010000098.1:0-73144 GCA_965195205.1 uncultured Pelolinea sp.
AGCTCTCCAGTCGTTTGCGCTGCTTTTCTGGCAATTCGCTTGCTGCACTGATTATGGCTGGTTGTAAGTGTTTGTTGTTTTTCTTGAACATAAGATAATTATATTAAAGTTTTGCCGTTTTGTGGTATCTTTTTGCAGTGGAGTCATAGTTACATTCTTTTTATTAATTATTAAGAAGTTAGAGAGGTGTTGAAAACATAAAAATATGCTAATCGAACCGAAAACAACAGATGGTATCATATGTATCAAATATTCGTGGAGGGTCAGATGAAGTGCATGCATTGTGGAAAAGGGGTTTCAGGCGAAGATAAAATTTGTCCATTTTGTGGTGAAGAAATCGCAAATGTGGCTGAAAGTGGCAAGATAAAATGCCGCCATTGTGGAAAATCCCTCAAAGAAGATTTTAATACTTGCCCGTATTGTGGGACACCCAGAAAGATCGTTTGTTCCAATTGTAAAAAAGAATTAGAGGAAGATTATTCGTGCTGCCCTTATTGCGGTGAAAAAGTAAGCGGAAAGCCGGCTGTTAGCAAAGATAATGTTGGCAAACATGATTATATGAAAAAGTTCACGTCTGTACTAGCTGCGATGGGAAAATTTTTCATATTAATTGGCAGGGTATTAAGAATGTTTGCGATCACTTTTTTTGAATGGCTGGTGAAAATATTCAATAAGGCGCTGGATTGGTTCAGATCTCTGGACTGGGGGAACCTCAAAAATGCAGGGAATAGCTTAACGACTTATACTAAAAAAATATTTTTATTGCTGAAGCAGGGGGTGACTAAGGCTTGGGCTTTCTTAAAAGGAACCTTTATCCGCTTGCGGGATTTCATTTCTGGTATATTGGAAAGGAAGCTTTCTCCTGATTCCGCTGAGAAAGCTGCTATTGGTATCATCACGGCAGGCGGTCTGCTGAGCTTTTGCCTACTGGCAGCGGTTGTTTTCAGCCCATCCGGAAAGCCAGAATTCACGAACGGCACAGGAACTGATGAACCTGAAATTGCAACTATCCTAGATACTACTCAACCAGTAGTGGATCCATATGAGCAGAAATGGTTGGTGATGATCTATGCGGACGCGGATGATGAGGTCCTTGAAAATGATATCTATTTTGACGTGAATGAGGCTGAAGCTGCTGGCTCCACAGAGCGTGTGCAGATTGTGGCCCAGATCGACCGTTTCACAGGAGGATACGCGGGGGACGGTGATTGGTCGGGCACCCGACGCTATTTTGTCACTAAGGATGATGACCTTAACGCGATCCATTCAGACTTAGCTGTGGATTTGGGCGAGGTGGATATGGGTTCCACTAATACGCTGGTTGATTTCGCTACCTGGGCGATCGAGACTTATCCCGCTGACCGCTATGTATTGATCATGTCAGATCATGGATCGGGTTGGCCGGGCGGCTGGTATGACGACGACCCAATAAATCCGTCCGGTAACTTTATCGCATTAAACCAGATGGATGCAGCCCTTAGTGAGATCATCGCTCAGGCAGGTATAGGTAAATTTGAACTGGTTGGCATGGACGCCTGCTTGATGGGCATGCTGGAAGTTTACAGCATGCTGGAACCCCATGCGCACTATGCAGTGGCTTCAGAAGAATATGAACCGGGTATGGGCTGGGCGTACAGCTATTTTCTAAAGCAGCTGGTTGAACATCCGGAGATGGACGGCGCAGGTCTCGCAGGGGCGATTGTAGACGGATTCATTCACCAGGACTTGCGCATACGGGATAGCTTTGCTTATAAAGAATTGCTGGCTGACTATGATCTCCCTCAAGATATTGATGAAGAGTTAATGGCAGGGAAATTAGCTGAGCGCATCACGCTTTCCGCGGTCGATCTCTCTGTTCTTCCAGAGTTGAACAATACCTTTAATCAACTGATCCTCGCGTTGAAGGAAAGTGATCAAGGCATGGTAGCAGAAGCCAGGTCTTACGCGCAGGCATTTCTAAATATATTTGATGATGAACTCCCTTCTCCATATATTGATTTAAAAAACTTTCTCAACATTGTTGCGAAAAAAAATACAGATCAAAACATAAGCCGGCATATAGCGAATGTAGAGACCGCCTACGATAAAGCAGTTGTCGCTGAGGTACATGGCTCAAAGCTCCCCGGCGCATCAGGTATTTCTATTTATTTTCCTGTTTCTCAGCATTATTGGGAAGGGGGGGTATATTCTTATGAAAGGTATTCTGTTATAACAGAACGTTTTTCTAAAAACAGCTTATGGGATGATTTTTTGGCTTACCACTACGCGGGACAGGATTTTGGGCAGGGTATTCCGTCAATTGAAGCACGGACAAAAGCTCCGGGATATTCCGAAATATCCATCAGCCCGCCTGTTATCTCACCCGATAGTGCCACTGTCGATCATCCAAAGATCAACGTCCAGGCAGACATCAGCGGCGACCGTATTGCGTATATCTATTTTGTGAGCATGTATCGACATGAGGACAGATTGCTCTTCTATCAATCTGACTATATCCTTGGTGATGAGAATATGGAGGTGAATGGGGTCATCTATCCTTCTTATCAGCGTAAAAACGGGGTTAAGCACGTTAACCTGGATTATGAGATTACCGCTACCGCAGTTACGGATGGAAAAACGGCTGCATTTGCCGTACTTGAACCTGAGGTGTATGGATTGACCCCTGCGGATATCATTTATTCGGCAAAGGGATTCTATGTGTATTCAGGGACGGGGCAGAAGGTCTCTGCGCGTATGTATTTTTACAATTACGGAAACAACGAAATGCGCAATATTGTTGGCTACTTCGGAAACAAGGAGCACGGCACTGCACCGGCGGAGATTAACCCAAAAAAGGGTGACCAGTTTATCTTTTTAGATTCCTGGTGGGTGGTTGATGAGGAAGGTAATGTGACTGATCAATTACGGGATGGGAATACCTTGACATTTGGAGATACGCTATTCCAGCAGGGCGTAACCCCAGAATTTGTATATCCGGGGGAATACTTTATAGGGATCGGGGTTGAAGATATGGATGGAAATCAGACATTCTCATTCTCTCCAGTTGCACTCGATTAAGAATGAGGGCAGCTGAGGAGTAAAACTATTCATAAAACTTCTTCTGATGAAGAAAACAGGGAGTTTGATCATTTTTTCTCTCGTTCTTTTTTCTTTTCGATTCGCTCCTGGTTGTGTATATAAAATACATATCCATAGATGATCATGGAAGCCGCGAATAATATATATCGCAGGATCAGCAGTATGGGTTGTGAGTTTTTTGATAGTACTTGCCCGATGATGAGCAGCACCAGCCCCAAGGCTAGTAATCCGGCTTTGTCATTCTCTGGTATAACGTCTTTGAATTTTATGGGCATAACGAGGGTCCTTAATTATTTGATTTCCACTATTTCAATCAGGTTACCGGCGGGATCACATAGTTTGATCCAACGGGAATCGCGCCGCTCTTCAACACTGCTTTTTAGCTTAATATGTTTTGCTATCAAAGTTTCAACTATCTTGTCAAGGTCATTTACCTCAAAAGCGATGAGCGGAAAATCTGCTGGGAAAGCGTCAATCGCGGGGGGTAGTTTCCCTTTGACCAACACCAAGATACCATCCCCAACCTTAAATTGGGGCACATCTCCATGGTGTGAGACCAACTTAAGCCCGAGAATATTCTCGTAAAAATCCACAACGGAAGCGAAATCTTCCACCCACAAGGCCACTGCGGCAAAGTTCTTGATCATAACGCTGTTCCGCAGTACGCGCAGGAGCTGCTGCTGACTGCATTTTCTCCACCGCAAGCGGGGCAGGTTTTCATGGGTTCCTCAATTTTGTTGATATGAGGTTCGCCCTTCAGGTCACCGCGTGCCCAGCGGGTGTTAGTTGGGAAATCATTTTCAGATGCCGCCGTATTTTCTTGTACTTGCTCGCTGGCTGCTTGAGTTCTTCGCTTTAGGGCGAAGATCACCACTACTGCTGTCAGGATCATCACTCCTAAACAGATCAAAGGCAGGATCACGATCCCAAGTAATGTTTCTGTCATTTCTTCTCCTTAATATCTCTTGTGGTTGTGGGCTTCTCTTAATCACAGAAGTTACAGCCGCCAGTCTGTATAGAACTGTAATTAATTTTCATGAGAGCACAGGATAACAATACATATGGATTGACAGTTACAGTAATGTCACGTCTCTCTTTCCTAATTGTAAAGCAATCCATTAAAATTCGGAGAGGGGTTTGCTAATCCGGTTATAATTGGACAAGCGTTCTATAAAATGAATTTACTGGTGGAAAGGCAGAGGACATATGGATTTATTTGACCATGCCATGGATGAGCGGATGAAAACGGAAGCGCCGCTGGCAGCCCGTATGCGGCCGCGAACATTAGAAGAATTTGTTGGGCAGGAGGAGATCATTGGCGAAGGGCGCTTGCTGCGGCGGGCCGTGAAAGCTGACCGATTATTCTCTTCAATCATTTTGTGCGGTCCTCCCGGTTCTGGAAAGACCACTTTGGCACGCTTGATCGCGAATTACAGCCAATCGTACTTTGTGACCATGTCCGCGGTCATGGCTGGCAAGGCTGATCTTCGCAAAGTGATTGCGGAAACATGCGACCGCCGGCGTTTATATAATAAACGCACGATTCTCTTTATTGATGAAGTTCACCGCTGGAACCGCGCTCAACAAGATGCGCTGCTTCCAAGCATTGAATCCGGGCTTATCATTCTTGTTGGCGCAACCACCCAGAACCCATATTTTGATGTCATACCAGCGTTAGTTTCCCGTTCCCGCATATTTACCCTTAAACCGCTTAATAATGAGCAGCTATCAATCATTTTTGACTTCACGCTGGCGGAATCGGAGCGGGGTTATGGAAAAAGGAATATCAAAGTAAGTGATGAAGCGAAGGCGCATCTTGTTAATATGGCAAATGGTGATGCGCGCAGTTTGTTAAATGCGCTGGAATTGGCTGTTGAGTCAACAGGATCAGACCCATCAGGCGCGGTCATCATAGATTTACAGATTGCTCAGGATTCTATCCAGCGGCGGGCTATTCGCTATGACAAGAACATGGATGAGCATTACGATACAATCTCTGCTTTTATAAAATCAGTACGCGGCTCAGATCCGGATGCGGCGCTTTACTGGCTGGCAAAAATGATCAAGGCAGGGGAAGATCCGCGCTTCATTCTCCGCCGCTTGGTGATCCTTGCTGGTGAGGACATCGGACTGGCAGACCCGCAGGCACTGCAGGTGGCATCAGCTGCTGCTTCCGCCTTTGAATATGTTGGCTTACCGGAAGGCATTTATCCTATAGTTGAAGCAACCCTTTATCTTGCTACTGCGCCAAAATCGAACTCAGCCTCGGGTTATTTTAAGGCAGCTAAACTAATTGAAGCAGAAGGTGCCCAGCCCGTTCCAATTCACCTGATGGATGCCAATCGGGATGCTAAAGGATTTGGGCATGGAAAAGGATACAAGTATCCACATAATTATCCAGGGCATTTTACCGAGCAACAATATTTGCCGGATGCTGTTCAAGGAAAGAAGTTTTACCAGCCATCTGATGAAGGGTATGAAGCCAGGATAAAAAAATTCATCGAACAATTGAAGAATTGATAATTATGTTTCTCAATGAACTGAATGGTTGAAGATTAGAATTGTGTAAAAAGCTCTTCAATTAACGAAGCTAAGTGAGCGCTGAATCGATATGGGGCAGAATCCCATCCACGGCTTTTGCGCGGTGGCTGATGCGGTTCTTTTCAGGCATGCTAAGTTCAGCCATTGTGTGATTGGTGCCCTTACACAAGAAGACAGGGTCATACCCAAAGCCCCCATTCCCTCGCTCTTCTGGGATGACCTCTCCTTCGCAGACGCCGTGCGATTGATAAAAACTGCCGTCCGGTAGAACAAATGCCATTGCGCACATAAAGCGTGCTGTCCATGGTTTAGATACACCTTTCAGTTTACTGACCAACAACATACGCCGCTCCGAGTCTGTTGCGCCTGGTTTTGGAGAGAAGCGTGCGGAGAATAGCCCCGGTGCTTTATCTAAAGCATCCACTTCTAACCCTGTGTCATCTGCAAGCGATGGCAGCCCGCTTGCTTTGCAGAAAGCGGCTGCTTTTATGTGAGCGTTTTCTGTATAAGTGCTTCCTGTTTCAGCTACCTTAAGGGAGAGTGACAGGTCTTGGGGTGTAACCAGAGTGTAATTTTCATTCTCCAGCAGTGCGAATAGCTCGGCTTGTTTCCCTTTATTGGTTGTGGCGATTAGGATAGTTTTGGTCATAGGTTGTTAATTATTATGAATATTATTATAAAAACTTGACTGGTAAATACCTGCGTGCTATAATCAGACAAATTATACTAATTTTGTTGGAATTATATTGAATCCATCGCAAAAACCTTTCCGAATCAATGTCGGTTTTCTTATTAATCAACCCATAGGATATTCACGCGTTCTGCCATTTAAGTTAGAAAAGATTGATATAGAGGATGAGTCTCTGCGGAATTTTAACGCATCGATAGATCTCACACGCACGCAGGATGGGCTTATAGCTCAGGTAGTTATTGATGCGGAGGTGGAAAGTGAATGCAGCCGCTGCCTGGAACCCTTTCAGAATAAGATATCTTTTAAATTTAAAGAATTCTTTACCTTCCCATATGTAGAGGCATCGGAGGATGAGATCAAAGTGCCTGAGGATGGCAATATTGATTTTAAACCGATCCTCCATGATTATTTATTAATGGAAATACCCATCAAGCCAGTGTGTCAATCTGACTGCATGGGATTATGTGATATCTGTGGGCAAAACCTAAATCAGTCTGTTTGTGAGCACTATCAGAACCGTAAGTTGGGGGATAACACAATGGGCACTGGTCAGAAGGGACTACAGGAAAAAGATTCAACAACCGAAACATTCACCACTTGAAAGAAAGGACCATATTGAAAGCAGCATATTCTCAAGATAATAAAAGCGAATCAGTTATTGATCTGCTGCTTGAAAAAGCCAAACTTCAAGGTCATGTCACATTAGAAGATCTTGAGGAGATCATTCCGCGAAGTGGCGCTGGCGTGGAAGAAATTGGGGAGGTTGTAGGCATCCTTAACCGCCGGGGTGTTCAGGTCATTATTCCAGATGAAGTAGAAGCGTCGTCTGCAGATAGATTCACTCAGAAAGATGAAGGGGATAGTGATCAAGAAGCGGAAGAGATTGTGGTTGCCGGGGTAGATAAAGAAGCCAGCAGCGACACGATCACTTTATATATGCGGGAAATGAGCAAAGTCCCGCTCCTTAACAAGGAACAAGAAATCAATCTTGCCAAACGATATGAAGCTGGGCGGGCAGCTAAAGACGAACTGATCAAACTGGAAAAAAATGGTTCTCCTGAAAAGCTTCAAATGTTTGAGGAGATTGTCGAAGACGGATTGTTGGCACGAGAGCACCTTATCAAGGCGAATACCCGTTTAGTAGTGAGTGTTGCCAAACGATATAACCGGCGCGGTGTACCTTTTCTCGATCTCATTCAGGAAGGCAACCTGGGCTTAATGAAAGCAGTTGAGAAATTTGATTATTCCCTGGGATTCAGGTTCTCAACCTATGCTACCTGGTGGATCCGCCAAACGATTACACGGGCGATCGCTGACCAGGGCCGTACAATTCGCGTACCTGTGCATATGGTTGACCGCATTCGCGTGATGTATAAATATATCCGTGAGATGGAACAAAAGCTGGGCAGGGAACCAACTATTGAGGAACTGGCAGGAGCGCTGAATTTACCTAAAGAAAAGGTTGATTGGATGATCCAGGTTTCCTGGCTGCCCTTGTCGCTGGAAAGTCCTCTTAATGAGGATAATGAGGAATCGGAATTGGGAAATTTTATCGAGGATCGGGATACACCCACTCCCAGTCAAAAAGTGTACATAAAATTGCTTAGTGAAAAGATCAATGATATCCTTGATTCGCTGCCCTATCGTGAGGCGCGTATATTGCGTTTGCGGTTTGGGTTGGAAAATGGCCGTTTCTATACACTGGAAGAGGTTGGGAGAAAATTTGGGCTCACGCGTGAGCGCATCCGTCAGATAGAGACCAAAGCCTTGCGTCATCTGCGCTATCCACAGCATTCCCGACAGCTCAAAGATTACTTGTAATTATCACCGAACCATAGGGTGAGCAACTCTTTTAAGAGAAAAGGGCAATATCTTTCTAATCACTCAAAATCTTTAAAAGATAGTTATATGCTTAGATAAATGCAGAGCTTTATTCCACTTCTTTGGACATGTAAAGACTGGAGCGCATAAAACCGCGTTTTTCATAATATAAGCGTGTGCCGACAGCAGCGATTACAACCAGTTTTGTATAGCCAGCGTTCTTCGCTATTTGCTCTGCTTTCATAAGCAGCGTGGTTCCTAACCCTCTGTGCTGAGCGGCACCGGCCTGCTCGCTTCCAATAGCTATTGACTGTCCGTAGACGTGTACTTCGCGGATCAAAGCTGCATCTTCTAATTCAGGGATCAACGCGAATAATTCCTCTCTTTGAGACGTGAAAATGGGATCGGAAGAGTTAGATGAAATAGACAGGCGCAGATAACCGGCCAGGCGGTCATCAGGTGTGCTGTAATTCAAGAAATGTTCTTCAGCGAATGCCGCTTTGTAGATAAAGTCTTTATAGATCAAGTTTTGTGGTTCAATAGTTGTCCCCCGCACTTCCCGACAGCGAATGCATCGGCAGTGCTGACCGCGGTTCTTTAACTCAATTTGAACATCCTGGCGCAAGCTTGAACGGCGGCTGCCTGCTTTTATATACCTTGCAGGAATATCACGCACAATGCGGTTGACCCTGGTGTAGATCGGTATACTGGGCTTTATATCTGCGATCAGGTTGACCAGTTCATCAGTTGAATATGGTTTAAATTTTCCCTGTTTCCATAGATCATATAAAGGCGCTTCTTCTAGTAATTGGGTGGGGTAGATCTTTAATTCATCCGGGCAGAATCCGCCATCCAACATGCGCTGGAAATCCTCTCGGTCTGATTCGGGTCTTGCTCCCAGCAGGTTTGGCATCCAATGCAGCACGATCTTGAAACCGGCCGCGCGCAGCAGTGCTGACGCTTGCAGTGTGTCTTCCACGCTGTGCCCGCGCTGGTTTATTGATAAGATCTCGTCATCAAAGCTCTGAGCTCCCATCTGCACTTTTGTTGCGCCCAATTTCCGCATCTGGACAATCTCCTGCGGGTTGATCATGTCCGGTCGTGTTTCCACCACCAAACCGACATTGCGGCTCTCCGCTTCTTCATTCAATGCATGGGCTGCTTCAAGATTGAGCGAATTTTTCCCATTCATCGCGTCAAAACAGCGTTTTACAAAGTGCTCACGGTAATCAGCAGGATACGCGGACCAGGATCCGCCTAATATCAACAGCTCGATCTTGTTTGTTGGGTGTCCGATCGCATAATAAGCATCCAGTCGGGCTCGTACCTGGCGGTAGGGATCAAAATCGTTCTGGAATGCGCGTGCTGCTCCGGGCTCTTCCCGGAGATAACTTTTGGGAAGTTGACTGTCATCAGGACAGAAAATGCAGTTTCCCGGGCATTCGTATGGTTTTGTGAGCACAGTCACTGTGGACACCCCGGAAAGCGAGCGGATTGGTTTCATACGGATGCGCGCCAGAAGACTGCCATCCGCCAGATGATCACCGTCCTTCACTTGCTGCCGATATACATGAACCAGAATATGCTTAGCGATAAAGCCGCCTTTGCTCAGGGGGTGCGCACGAACAGCTTTCATAGTGTCTGCACCAGAACGAATCTCTTCCAGCACGACACCTGCGGTGTGCAGTTGTTCTTGTGTATATTGGCGGGATTTCTCCCAGGAAGTATTTTTATCAGTCATAAGGGTCTGCGGCTAACGCATAATGAGGACAAGCTATAATCAAACATGATGAAAGCTGAAACATTAGATCACATAAACCGCATTAATCAGGAATTTTATCAAAAATTTGCGAGTTCGTTTGCCCAAACGAGAAGAAAGATCCAACCTGGTGTTTCCGGCATTTTGGAGAATATTGCAAAAAAAGGAAATTGGCTGGATATTGGGTGCGGAAATGGGAATCTCGCCTATTCCTGGGCACGAAAAGGATATACAGGGCTGTACTTAGGGGTAGATTTCAGTCTTGGCCTGATCGAGGAAGCTGAAAAAAACGGTTTGCCTCTTCGAGAAGAGCAAAAGATTGTCTTCCATCAAGGGGATCTAACTCAGGACGAATGGATCAAGTCTCTGCCTGACGCAGAATGGGACGGTATTTTTTGCTTTGCGGTTCTGCATCATATTCCAGGTGAAGCGCGCCGTAAACTGCTTTGCGCGCAGATGAGGGAATTATTGACGGTTGGTAAAGATTGTTATATTTCTGTCTGGCAGCCGCGCAGCAGCCCGCGCCTGATTAAACGCATTCACCCCTGGGAAAGTGTGGGGATCAACCCCTCGGATGTGGACCCGGGCGACGTGTTAATGGACTGGCGGGCGCATCAAACGGAGGGGCAAGATGAGCCGGCATTTCGCTATGTGCATATTTTTACTGAAGAAGAACTAACCCATATTGCGCGCGTCAGCGGCTTTTCAGTGGCAGACAGTTCCTGTTCTGACGGGAAAGAGGGAAATCTGGGCTTATATCAGCATTGGGTGGTGAAATTCTAAGCTGAATTCAACATCTGAAAGTCAAGAGAAGGGTCGTTAGCATAAATAAATGTCTCCACTATAACCCAAATGCAATTATTTGGCATAAAATTCTTGCCAGTAGAATGAAAATAAGATATGTTCTCCGCAGGAGTTACTATGGTGGAAAAACCACCAGTATAATGGAAAAGCAGTCTGGAAAAGCCCCCAAAATAACTTTTATTAAGGCAATGGAAAGATGGTTGAAATCGGTTTATGGAGTTTTTAAAGACAACAAAACTGAATCATCTTGGTTAAATAAAATAAATCAAATTACTTATGAAGCTGGATATTTATCGGGAATTATTAAAGATGACAAATGAAAACCCAAAAAAGAGAAATTATCAAATATGCGCTAAGCGTTTTTCATCCCCTCTCTTTTTATTTGAGGGGATCCGTTTGTTTAATTATGTCACATCGCGTAGCTTACGTTAGGCAAACGCAATGTTGAAAACAGGGGTTATCTGGAACGATCAAGAGATCGTTAAATCCAAAGGGTATTAGCAATATGGCGAGGATATCATCATTGAATTATTATTGCGCGAGTACTGAATAAGTTCAGACACATGTGAGACAGTTGCTCTGGACAAAAAGGAGCATCGGGGTCATCCTTAAGTGTGATAAAACCAAAAAAGGAATAATCCCGATGCATGCAAGATACCATTTACCAAAAGAATTTTATCACCTCGTCAAACATAAAACCACTCAATTATCTTCACAAGCAAGGTGTCGCCTAAACACCCTGGTTGCCTGGCACGCATTGAGAGATGCAGGGTGGAGCGCCAGGCGGGCAAGCGTGAAATTTGGTGTAAGCACAACTATGCTGTATCGCTGGTGGAAACGGATCAACCAAGGGCATAAGATAATCTCCTCTAGAGATTATATACTATACCCCAGTATAGCTTTATTTGCAAGGGTATCAAAGATGTTAGACCAGCAAAACACTATTTTTATTAAACTATAAGGATATCTAAACGATCTGATGTGAAAATAATCACCCAAAACCTTATGATAGGCTCTGATAATATCAGAGGAAAAGCTGCGTAAATTAATTTATGAATTAACTGATTAAGAACAGATTTCAAGCTTGTTTTTTTCGTCAGTTAATCTCTGATATTTTGTCCCTCAATTGAAGTGTTTTTAATAGCATTAGTAATTAGTACTTTTTAACTAACGAAATGTTTCTTTTGCGAAATTTTGTGCAGTGCCAATATTTCCCGATAAGCAACCATGCTTGCGATGATTTTCACTTCCTGACAAAAGTAATCGAAGAATATAGATCGGTTGGGATAATAGAAAAAGTTTTCATAACCTAGTATAATAAATTTTCCCGATATGGGATCAATTAGATCTTTCAGTTACAATCATTTTCAGTGAAATGAATTTCATGAAAAATATAAAAACAAGTAAGATGCTGGTTACCTTAACTATATGGGTTTATGTCATCTGGGCAGGTCTCTTTATTTACAGATCCTCATTTATAGCGATTGATGGTAGTCGTTATTTTTCGTTATTCGACGATGCCATGATATCCATGCGGTACGCATGGAATTTTTCTCACGGTAATGGTCTGGTCTGGAATCCAGGAGAACGGGTAGAAGGCTACACCAATTTTCTCATGACTCTAATCATGAGTGCCGTCACATTTCTCTTTAATGAAAAAAATGCTGTGCTGACCATTCAGGTTTTTGGCATACTGACAGTGATAGCGGTAGTTTGGCAAGCCAGAAAACTCTATCAGTTGGTTGCAGGGAACGATTCCAATCCTTTGCTTTTCGTTTTATTTCCTATAATAATCTTGCTCTATTATCCCCTCTCCTACTGGTCATTAATGGGTATGGAAACCGGATTGGTTACGTTATTCATTCTTCTCTCTTTCAATACTATCTTTCGATTTGAAGAGAAAAACCGCAACGCTCCATTAATCTTTTCCGCCCTGTTTGCTTCCCTGTCCTACCTGACACGACCGGATGCAGGTATGGTAATCCTACCAATCATTCTATTCATCCTCTCCTGTAAGACAAGCAGGGTACAGCGCCTCTTAAACGGGGTTAAATTTGGATTGATTTTCCTCATCCTTCCGATTGCGCACATAGCTTTTCGCTATCAATATTATGGCGAACTACTGCCAAATACATATTTCCTGAAACTAACAGGGTTGCTCACCGCAAACCGATTGAAAGCCGGGCTTATTTTCATTTACCCTTTTCTGACATCCATGCTCCCTTTGTGGATATTTGCTAGTTTAAACACTGTTTTAAACTTTACCCGCCGTAAATTAATGCTCTTTGCGGTAGCAGTATTGTATATTTTTTACCAGGTCTGGGTTGGCGGCGATGCGTGGAGTTACTGGCGCATGGTTACACCAATAGTCCCATTGATCATTATATTGTTCCTGAATGAGTTCTATACTTTTATCCAGGTCGTTATCCAATCGGCGCTGACGCCTATTTGGGATAATTATCTAAACCGGCGCCCCGTTTGGAGAGTTGACATCCCGTTCATGACAAAAATATCCAAAAAGGCCATCAGCCGCACCCTCATGATGATTGGCGTCTTGTCTGTTTTACTGATGCTACTAGCAGATGTCACCGGAGTTGGAAAAGCGGGTCTCGGGAATACCCAGCAGCTGTTTCTAATCATAGCAGTTGTATTTATCCTTTTTTCCTGGCTTATTGGCGCTTCCGATCAAACTTATTCAATACAAACCCATCATATCTTCTTTTCTATCGGCATCGCGTCGGTTTTCCTGTTTGCCAATTTACGCTTCATCCCGCAGATGATTTTCTACGCGCCTCCCTACCAGATGCGTTCCAATCAGAACAACGTTAATCGTGCGATCGCTATAAACGCAACAACCAATCTCCAGTCATCAATAGGAGTGTTCTGGGCAGGAACACTGCCATATTACTCCCATCGCTATGCCGTGGATTTTTTAGGGAAATCGGATACTTACATTGCGCATCTTCCACCTGTGGCAAACACAACTGTATCAACCCTTCCAGGTCACAATAAATTTGACCTGACCTATTCAATTCTCACCCTTCAGCCAGATTATGTGCCCGGATTTACATGGGGTGGCCACGACATCACAACGGAAGCGCAATCGCTATATTTACAAGCGGAATATGAAGGAGTAAAAATGTACCTCCTGAAAAATTCCACCAATATAAATTGGGACATGGTAACCATCAGTCCAGATTAATCATTATTCGAAAACCTTTTGCAAGGATCACTCTAATTGAATTCAGTTGATGATTTTAGTAATATTTATCAGCGCAAAACAGAACTAATTTGCAGTTACTAGTTAATAGCTTTTATTCAATATCCATGAATTCATCAGAATAAATAAACTTATTATCCGCGTCAGTTAGAATCAAAAACTTTGCTTTTGGCAATTCATCTTTTTCTGCAAGGATAATTGCATGAGCTCCATTAGGCAAATATTCACCTTTGCTTAAATCATTAATATGAATGTACATCAATCTGCTGTCTTTACTCAACACCCTGAATGTCAATCTTGAAAATTCTTGTTCCCCAAAAATAACATCATTTTGACGGTCGTAGAAACCCCATCCTCTACGGAAAAATCGCGGGTGGATTACATTTCCCTCGACAGCGATTGAGGAATCATCATTGCAAAATGTCGTCGCTCTTTCCTCTATTTCTTTAAATTTATCTTCGCTTATCAATTCGTCAAGATTTGAACAAATTTCACTTTTTTCCCTAGTCCGATAGCTTTCAGGGAATAATTGTCTAAGAGGAATTAAAGATCCAATAAGTAAAAACAAGAGAAGAATAAATATATTCTTTTTAATGTTGAAATCTATTAAATTATTTTCTTTCTTTGATAGACTCATATCTTCTATTAAGTTGTTTTGAGGAATTAAATGTAAAAAGCTGGAAATGCTAAAAAACCCTAACAGAAATATCAAATAGATCAACCAGTCAACTGGCATGATGAACCGCCAACCAGAAAAACGAAAAGCCGATGAACTGATGTTAATAAAGATATAGAAAGCAATACAAGAATATCCAATCTTGTAATTATTCTTAAATAATGAGGCTAATCCAAATATAATAAATATTGAGTTAAGAATAACTATAACGAAGTTTGATGGATTATTATATGAATAAGCTTCAGCCCAGAAATTGTCTTGAGTAAAAGATAACTCTCGCAATGTTTGCGTGCAGTCAAATCGAATCGGAAAGACAAGAAAAGTGGAGATGATATTTCGAAAGAAATTGTCAACAACATCATATACATAATCAGATTTGAGAATAAATCGCAACGATTCAAGAAACCCAGACTGTTGTATTTCTGAATTTGATGTGCGCAAATCAACACCATCAGAGTTTGTACTTTCCAAACCAGTAAAAACATAGCTTTCCCGAAAAGTGGACATATACTCCGGAGCATCAAACCACAACTTCCCTGAAATAGAGTAATTTCTAATCAAAACAGGAAATATTGTTAAGCTAAGACAAATCAGAAAAAGGAAACTGAAGACAAGGATAGATCTCCACTTTTTTCTATAGATAATAAAAGCCATAACAATAAAAAAAGGCGTAAAGATGAGGTATTGAGCTCGGTAAAGAACCAAAGCGCCCAGGATTCCTCCCGTAAGAGTCGCAAAATATTTTCTGTTCGGCTTCTTAATCCACTTTATAGTGATTAATACCAAAACCGACAGGATCAATGTTGAAGGAAAATCACTCATTAATAATTTTGAGTTTGAAACATTTGCTATATTGGATGCCTGAATAGCATTCACCTCGCGAAAAATCGCAAACAAACCCATACCCAGTCCAAGAATATTGCCATGAATTTCTTTTCCAATAAGGTATAAGATTGCCGGGAAAAGTGCTAGAATTAACGTTTGTACTATAATAATTTTTTCATAGCCCAAACCTCCGACTGAATAAACTAATGCCAAAAAAACTGCGTGAAGAGGTTTCGTTATTATGTGCTGATCTATAGCACCTGTAATTATCCGCTGCGCGTTAATGCTATATCGTTCCGCGTCAGAAAACGGATATGTTTCGAAATTTGGAGGAAGTTTTTCTGGTGCAAAGTAATTGTTGTCTGGAAGTGGCTGTTTGATCCAAACAAAAGATGCGATTAGCCAAAGAGAAATAAAAATCATTGGGATAAGATAATTTTGCAACTTCAATCTTAATCCTCCCTGAAAATATTTAATTTCTCTAAGTCCATTTTTCGCAAAAACGAGCATGATCATTAATCCACAAACATATATTATCTGCCACTCAAGAAGTGGTACCCCAAGATCGTTGACTGTAACATCCTTTGTACGCAAACCCAATCCTGTCAGAATAATAATTATCAAAATGATATTAACAAGAGAGAAAACGGGCAGAAGCTTTTTCATTCTTAAGTGTTGATATTTTTCCTCCTTTTTCCCAAAGATCGTAGGAAAAATTACAACGAGAGATAAACTCGTTATAATTAACCAAACGCTAATTGGCAATAGACGTTGGTTGATAAATGGGTTTATCTCATAATTCAATAGGTGATAAAAAAAGAGACCGCTCCAACTAATAATTGAAAGAATTACTGTAAAAGGATAAATAAACCTTCGAGTGTTCTTAAAGTTCATCCATATAATAAGTTTGTTGAAGTCGCCAGGATTCTTCTTTTTCAAGAAAAGGATTGCCAAAGAAAAAGTAGAAGAAATCAATGGGATTGAAATAAGAAGCAGTCTCCTTAGTGAAAAACCAAAAAAGATTCCTCCTGTATCCGTGGGGATTAATAACAACCAAATTAAACAAATCAATCCTTCAATGCAAAAAACCGAAAGAAGAAGCTGTAAACGATCTACGCGAAAGATCTCTTCATTGTTTAAATTATTCGATTTTGGCATTTGCTCCATCCTTTTAAGAAAATGATTTTCTCCTGAATTAATTCAAAGAAAACAACTTTTGCTTCATGAAAGAATACCATATCTGTTACCAAGAACCCAAGTATTTTTAGGTTCAGCTTTTTAATCTCAATACAACTCATTCATCATCAATATCGGTTTGGTCAGCAGAATCCAACACCCGGGGAACTATCAAACAGTGGTTTTTTATATCCGCAAACAATAAGCGCGATCCAATAAAACTGGACTCTGTGAATTTTATCTAAGACCCGTTGGCAGATATCAACGGGTCTTTTCCTTGTTCGTGTATGATTATTAATTTCGCTATAATTTTTCTAAATGATGTGAATTTAAAATATTTTCATGCAAAAAAGAGGAGGATATCATTAATAAATTGGTCTATGTGCTTGTTATGGACTGCAATATTTAAGCATAGCACCAAGGGAAAATAAAGTTCCAGTATGAATTCCCTAGATTTTATAAGATAAATTTCTCAGACACCCTTTGGTAGTTTTGCTCACTCAAAAAAGTTTCTTTTAAGGTCTGTTTAGAAACTCAGAGATGATCCCGGCGTAAATAGCTGTGGTTCTGGAAAGACTCTGAATATCCACCCATTCGTTCGGGGCATGCGGATTGCCGCCAATTGGCCCAAAACCACACAGTGTGGGTATCCCCGCTCCAATCAGCATATAACCCTCATTGCCCGGTCCAGCGCCCCTTACCTCCCAGCGCCTCCCATGGATCGCTTCTGTGTAACCCTGTGCAATCAGCGCCAGGGGATGGTCAACCGATATCGCCGCACCAGGAATATCCACTTTCATAACTATTTCTGTTTCTAATCCGGCCCGTCTTTTCTTCACATTTTCGATAACATGGTTTACCTTCTCCATTACTGCTTTCTTTTCCTGGCCTGGCAGCAATCGGATATCCACCATCGCGCTGGCTTTGTTTGGCACAATGCTGGCATAATCTCCACCGCTGATAATCGTTCCCGGAGTAATTGTGAATCCTAAATGCTCAAACCCAGGATACGGTAAAGTAGTTATTTTCATTTTCTCCAACTCAACCAGAATTTCCGCTAACCCAGTAACAGCATTTTCCCCTTCATCACGATTATGCCAAGTCGCAAGACCAGCATGCACAGATTCGCCATACGTTGTAATCTCCAACCGCAGGAGACCACGATGTCCAATGCAGACAATATCACTGGCATACGCATAGATAGCTCCTTTAGCATTCAAACATCCTTCATCCAAAAGATAGCGCACACCAAGTGGACTGCATGCGCCCGACTCCTCATCAACCACGCCAGCCAAGATCACTTTTTGGTTTTCGAGATCAATCATATCCATATCCTGCATCATCTTCATAGTATATAAACCGCAGGCAATTCCCGCCTTATTATCCGCTGTCCCACGCCCATACATTTTGCCATCGCGTATAGCTGCCTCAAACGGCTGCGATGTCCAGTCCTCCAGTTTTCCCTCTGCCACAGTATCAATATGTCCGATTAACGCAAATCCATTTTTTCCGTTTCCATGCGTCACAAATGCGTTTGGGCGGTCATTATCCTTAGCGACCAGAGTGCTTTTTAATCCCAGCTTCTTTCCTTCTTCAAGTATCCGTTCTGCAACCGCTCGTTCAGTATCCCGCCCATTAACAGAAGGAATACGTACTAAATCCTGCAAAAAAGACGTTATCTGCGCAGCATACTGTTCCGCTTTCTCTAATAGGTCTTTTATTTCAAATCGGTTCATACCTTTTTCTCCCATGATTGTCCTTTCATTCATGCAAATTCCGCAATTATTCATAATTCTATATCACAAAACAATGTATTCATTGAATAACGTAAAATCTATCATGTATAATCGAGTGGATATTAAGAGGAGCCTATGCAGAGAAATGTGATCATCGATTGTGATACCGGCTTGGATGACGCGGTCGCTTTATTATTAGCGATCCGTTCCCCAGAATTAAATGTAAAAGGCATCACATGCGTTAACGGCAATGTTAGTCTGAAAAAAGTTATTAAAAACACCTTGCGAGTAGTCGAACATTCAGGCAAGGATATTCCTGTTTATGCTGGAGCTAGCACCGCACTCATCCCAAATAAATCAGAAGAAGACGCATCCCACGTGCACGGCAAAGATGGGTTAGGAGGCATCCCTTTCCCTGACCCCACAAGCATAATCAAGCCACAGCATGCTGTCGATTACATAGTAGAAACAATAATGAATGCTGTAGAACCCATTGATTGGATCACTCTCGGTCCTTTGACAAACGCTGCTCTTGCTTTGCTTAAAGAACCATGTATTTCTAAACACGTGCGCATGCTTACCATGATGGCAGGCGGTGTAAACGCAGGAAACGTTACCCCTTCCGCAGAATTCAATGTGTTTGCTGACCCAGAAGCGGCGTGCGTCGTTTTTGACAGCGATATCCCAAAGACCATGGTTCCGCTCGACCCGCTTTGGGACGGGGGATTTTTGAGCAAAGAAAATATTCGACAGATTACAGACGCCAACCAGTATCTCTGGTGCGAAATGATATCCAAGATATTCCAGCGCACTGTCAAACTGGTTGAAGAATTAGGCCGCAATCCTATTAATGGGGTTGGAACGGTATCTCCACCAGATCTGCTCGCCGTGGCCGTGGCTATTGACCCAGAGATCGCTGTTATTCAAGAGAACTACGTTTCGATCGAAACCCGGGGCGAATACACCCGTGGGATGACTGTGCTCGATCGGCGAGTGTATTACCGTATTGAAGATCAGCCTAATAGAAGCAAAGTGAGAATAGCGCTATCTGCCCATCAGGAAAAATACGCTGACCTTATATTAAATACGTGGTTAAAGGCCTAAGACTATTACTCATAAAAAGATATTAAAAACTGCTGACTATTTATCTCTCTCTGCCGAAAATTACTTTTCGGATTTGCAAGATCATTTAAATATCGGGCTGGTATTTATGTTAGAAAAAATATGGCTCTCCCGATCTACTCAAATTAAAATATATTGGCAGCAGCATTCTTCCTGATCTCTGGAATTATTGGCACATTATTCGCAACATTATTATCATAAAGTCATGCATATATTTAAGGATATATGATCAAAGTAATCTTAATAAGAAGTTTTGCAATTAATTAGAAAAAGAGGAATGATCAAGTGGACATATTAATTACCGGCAACATCTCCACCATAGCCCTCTCGTTAGTAAAAGAACTATTGAAAGAAGGCCACTCGGTTGTAGTTACAAACGCATCCGATGATTTTACCGCTATTAAAAATAGGGACTTCACGGCATATAAAATGAACGCTTCACATGCGCTCTATCAAGAGATCTATCGCTCTCATGCTTTTGATGTTGTCTGCTTCATTTCAACTCTGGAGAATTACTTTTTAGATAATGATAATCCCGAAAAAATTCAGTCGAACATTGGTTTAGAAAACACGCTTGACCTCTGCCAAAAAACGGGAGTGGAGCGGTTCATGTTCATTTCTTCCACTGAAGTGTATGGCAGCTCAGATATCGCGCTTGAAAATGCACAGCCTGAACCTTCCTCGAAGACCGGACAGATACTCCTCAATGGCGAAAGTTTATGCCGTTTTTACGCGAAGGTTCATGCCCTTCCGATTTCCATCGTGCGTGTGCCGTATATTTACGGACCTCTGGAAAAGAACTCATTTTTATATAGGCTCATTAAATCGGCAAAAATACAGGAAAACATAGAGATTAAAACACGTAAGCTTTCGCAATGCAGTTTCCTGCACATAGAAGATTTCCTTATCTTTGTAAGTAGTTTTCTGGAAGATGAAAAAAGACCTGACCTTCAAATTTTCAACCTGGCTGCAGAAAATATCAATTTCTCGTTCCTCGTACAGCAGCTAAATTATTTTTTTCCAAAGGTTTGTTTTTCTTTCCTCCCTGATGATCCCGCTGAGTCATCAAACCAAAAAGTTCAAGTTAAGGCAGCTAAAGAGAATTATAACTGGAGTCCACAGCACCAATTGACAAAAGCTCTGCCCTCCCTCCTTGATATTGACGCAGATAAACCAGTGAAAAGAAAAATCCTGATAGAGAGATTGAAAGTATTCGCGATTTCTTATCGTCCTTTTCTCGTCTGGGGAGAAGTAATCCTTGGTGCTTTTCTAATGCACATGCTTACAGTCTGGACCAATATGATTATCGAATTTAAATATATCGATTACCGCTTGCTCTATGTTGTCATTATCGGTTCCACACACGGTCTCTTATTCGGGATGTTAGCTGCATTTCTGGCTGCCATTTCTGGTGCGCTCAATTGGTACCATATTGGTTTAGATTGGGCACTCTTGATCTATAACGTCGGAAATTGGATACCATTCGCGCTGTTTTTCCTTGCTGGCGCAGCAACCGGATATGTGCATGATAAAAAAGAAAACGAGATCAACTTCGAAAGAAATCAGACCGAATTAATTCATGAGAAATATGAATTCCTCTACAACCTCTATGATGAGATAAGCTCTATCAAGGATCGCCTGCGTGATCAGTTGGTTGGCTATCGCGACAGCTTTGGCCGTTTCTTCCGGGTCGCAAACGAATTAAATGAACTGGATGAGGGTAATGTTTTCCTCAAGGCATTAGAGGTTTTAGAAGACCTGATGAAGAACGATCAGATCGCAATATATTCAATTGAGTCAACCGGTAATTACGGCCGCCTGGAAGTAAAATCCACGGGTCTTGAACAACAGATTCCCCGATCCTTGAAACTTTCTGACTTTTCATTAGCTTTAGAAGTCCTGAAAGAGGAGTCTGTTTTCCAAAATTCAGAACTGCTTCCAAATTACCCCTCCTACATTGCCCCCATTAGCAATCAGGGAAAACTGATAGGGCTTGTGGTCATCTGGGAAGCCAAATTCGAACAGTTCACCATGTATTATCTCAATCTCTTCAAAGTCCTAACCGGCCTGATTCAGTCGTCACTTGTACGCGCCGCCATATTTAAGAACGCACAAATTGGAAAATTATATATCCCTTCCACCCGCATCATGAAACCCGAGCCATTCAAACAGTCCCTTCAAATCAGAAAGAAGATGAGCAGAAATAAGATTGCGGATTTCCAGATCATCAGAATTCAAAAAGGGGTAAACAGCTGGGAGGAATTATATAAGCAGTTATCAAAAGGCATTCGGGATGATGATATTGCTGGCCTCATGGAGAAGGATGACACATATTGTTATGTGCTTCTGGCCAATGCTGGAGTTGAGAATATCGGGATCATCAATGACAGATTGCGTAATCTCGGGATAGAAAGTGAATTCGTCGAAGAATTAGAGAGTGAATAAACAATGGATTTCTCATTACTAAATATTTTGATCATCACCCATTTTGTGATCGCTGCTGTCTATACAGTACTTATCTTCACACGCCGTTCTACATTGACCCATGCAAACATTCTGCCCATCTTGTGCGTTCCGTTTTTTGGCGTTCTATCAGCATTAACAGCTGACCTTGTTAATAAAACCAATCAACACAAAGAAGATCCTGATCCGATCGAAACATTTTCTCTCAGTGAGGACATCTACTGGAAATCAATCAAAAAACGTGAAGAAGCCAAGAATATTGTTCCGCTGGAAGAAGCTCTCATCATCAACGACAGGCAAACCAGGAAAAAGCTTATTCTTGAGATGCTGCTTGATGACCCCATGAAGAATATTAATATCCTTCTTCTCGCCAGGGAAAACAACGACGTGGATACTGCCCATTACGCCAATACCACCATCGCTAAGATCCAACGGAATTTTCAACTTCAGGTGCAGCAGTTGTCTGTCGAACATGAAGCCGACCCGGATGATAGCAGCATCTTGAATAACTATATTGAAATACTTGGCAATTTCATAGAAAGCGGTTTATCCGAAGCCTTTCTATTGAAAAGGCAGCGTGTCGCTTTTGCAGATTTGTTAGAAAAGAAAATTAGCCTGGATGGCTGGAATAAGAAAATATTACTGAAGAAGATTCACAACTGTCTGGCCCTTAAAGATCTCAACACAGCTATTGAAGCCAACGAGATTCTCAAGGAAAATTTTCCAGACGATGAGCAAACCTGGATCAATGCATTGCGAATCAGTGTAGCCGGGTATGATGCTGTGCGCCTTGAAAAAACAATCGAAGAGATCAACAGCAGGAAAATTAGCTGGTCTTCCTCCGGCAAGGAACAGATCAGTACATGGGTACAGGTCTAAAGATGGAAAAGAAGATTAATTTTTCTTGGCTTTTCCTTCCTTTATCCATCCTCGTTTTCCTTGCATTTGCCTTGTTTGTGGAAAGAAGTGGAATATCATATACAGTCAGCCAAAAACCATCCGCTTTCTTAGAACCGCTACACGCTGTGGCAACTAATAGGTCAATAGAACAGACAGAAGCTAAAGCGAGCTGCCTGGTTCTTTATGATTCAAACAGTGTTGTGAAAAAAGAATCCTTTGATACAGTCACAGCCGCTCTCGATAGTATGAAAATCCCTTATCACGATTTCGATGTAAATATTTCCTCGGAAATTAATTTCAATGAGTACATAACGGTGATCATAACTTTTGTCGAATTATCACACATCGATCAAGAGATTGATGAGTTAATATCGTGGGCTGAGAATGGCGGCAAGCTTCTGTTTGCCATTCGCCCGGATAATAGCGCCACTCTTTCGAGGATCTATCCTCAATTAGGCATCAGCGAGCTGGGTAAAGGGTTTATTGAAGTAGATGGTGTTGAATTCCTAACTGAGCTGCTGCCCGGCACTGCTGGCATGCAGTTTGGCACAGATTTTATGAATCACACCAGCCTGCCAATTAATTTAGATGAAAGAGCCAAACTGCATCTTATATCCCCTGATGACATTGCCTCGCCAATCCTATGGGAAATAGATATTGACTTGGGAAAAATCGTTTTCGTCAATTCAGATCAATTTTCAAATAAGAGCAGTCGAGGACTAATCGGCGCGGCTTACAGCTTGCTGCACGATGTGGTT
The DNA here is from genome assembly GCA_965195205.1 of uncultured Pelolinea sp. Lineage (GTDB taxonomy): Bacteria > Chloroflexota > Anaerolineae > Anaerolineales > Anaerolineaceae > Pelolinea. The sequence goes on from CBDAFG010000098.1 coordinate 23,571, forward strand.
ATTTACCCAGTCATCAACGCTTCTGTATTTTATATTGATGATTTCCCCGCACCCATCCCTGAAGGAAAAGATGAGGCGATTTTTCGCCAATTTACTCGTGATATTGAGGGTTTCTTCTTGAATGTGTGGTGGCCGGATATGCAGGATATTATAAATAAATATAACTTAAAAATTTCAGGTTTCATTATTGAAACATATGAACATACCTTAGAACCACCCTTTGAATACACCGTTGGCCAGTCTGATATTTTCCAATATTTTGGAGGCATTGTGCTGCGGGACGGGGGTGAACTCGGGCTTCACGGCTATAACCATGTTCCTTTTTGCAAAAAAGAGGACGGGTTTAATCAAGTGTTAGATTATCCAACCTGGTCAACCACCAAGGATATGCAAGGATCAATCAGAGAACTACAGCGCTTTAGCGTATCCATGTTCCCTGGACAGCCTTTTACTGTGTACGTCCCGCCTTCAAATATGCTCTGCCAGGAGGCGCGAGCATGGTTGCCGGAAGTGTTACCTGACCTTAAAGTTATTGCCAGCGTCTATCTGCCATATGCTGAAGTGCCCGCGTATGTACAGGAATTTGAGGAAGCGGAAGATGGCATCATAGAATTTCCCCGCATTGTTTCTGGTTATGATCCGGATAATTATATGCAGTGGGCAGCAGCCAATGAAATCTGGTTGCATTACACAGCTGCTCATTTTGTACACCCAGATGATGTACTCGATAGATACCGTGCTGGTGGAAAATCATGGACCGATTTACGTAAGACTCTGGATGAATACCTGCTTTGGGTCTATAGTTCTATGCCCGCCGTTCGTAACCTGACTGCTAGCGAAGGCGCAATGGCTGTGCAGCGCTTTGCACGCCTTAATTCACAATTCAACTGTAGTGATAAAGAATGCCGCATCACTTTAGATGGGTTTTATGATGAGGGTTGGCTTCTAATGCGTACAGGTAAAACTCCAGCAACGATCACCAACGGAGAATTCACACAAGTATCCCCGGACCTGTATCTGATCGAAGCCTCCGCAGCGAACATCTTGATAGGGTTTGAGGAGTAGTGTTGTGAAAATCTGCATGATCCTCGAAGGGAGTTATCCATTTGTCAGGGGCGGAGTTTCTAAATGGGTTGATGATATGATCCGCACAATGCCAGAGCACGAATTCGTTATTTGGGCTGTTGGAGACGCAGAAGAGAAACGCGGTAAATACGTGGTTGATCTGCCCCCCAACGTGGTTTCAGTACAAGAAGCTTTCCTGGATACCGCCCTAAACCAACGCATCCGCCGCAATACGAATGTGAAAATAACGCCTGCTCAAAAAGAAGCTGTCAGCCAATTAGTGCGCTGCGAGAACCCAGATCTTAATACTCTCCTTAATACTTTCGGGGCTCAAGCGATCAATCCTATTGAGCTGTTTATGAGCGAGGCATTTCTGGAAATCATCAAAGGTTTTTGCGCAGATGAATTCCCGTTTGCCGGTTTCACCGACCTATTCTGGACCGTACGATCTATGTTCCTCCCTCTTCTTTATCTGATCAGTCAGCCAATGCCAGAAGCGGATCTCTACCACAGCTGCTCAACCGGATATGCTGGCGTTCTTGGTGCGTTCGCTTCTATGAAATATGATAAGCCTTTTATTGTCACCGAACACGGCATTTATACACGGGAGCGGGAAGAAGAGATTCTTCGCGCGGATTGGGTTGTCTCTTATTTTAAAGAATTGTGGATATCCATGTTTTATATGTTCTCACGATTCGCTTACCAAAGAGCCCACCAGGTTACCAGTTTGTTCCAGCGCGCAGCGGTTATCCAGGAGGACCTCAGATGCGCACCAGAAAAAATCACCGTGATTAGAAATGGGATCAGAGTCGAAGATTTCAAAGATATCTCCAGGAAAAAAGAGGATGGCAAGATCGACATTGCCGCCATTGTCCGCATCGCACCAATCAAGGACATTAAGACCATGATTTACAGCTTTTCGCAGTTGAAACAGGAGCTTAATGAAGCCCACCTGCATATCCTTGGTGCTGTAGATGATGAAGAATACTATCAGGAATGCCTTTCCCTGATTGATTATCTAAATGTCAAAGATATCATCTTCCCAGGATTCGTGGACATTAAAAAGTATTTAGAAAACATTGATTTTACTCTCCTGACCAGTCTTTCCGAAGGCCAACCCTATGCAATCATTGAATCAATGGCAGCCGGCCTTCCACTCGTTTCAACCGATGTTGGCTCCTGCCGAGAATTGATCGAAGGAGATAAAAATGACCGTTTCGGTCCCGCCGGGTCCTTTGTTACCCCCATGCACCAATCAGAAATGCTTGAGGCACTGCTTGAGATGAGCGAGAACAAGAAAATGCGGGCGAGAATGTCCATGGCAGGCAGGCAGCGCGTAAATGCCTACTACAACTTGGTCAGGATGGTTGATAATTATCAGGCAACATACCAGAAAGCGATTGAAATATGGCAGGCATCGGATTCGAACTAAAAAAATTATTTTCTGACAGCAGTATCATCATGAAACTGCGGGCAAACCTCTTCTCGAGTGTTGTGATTGCCGGGCCAATGATCATGGGCGCAGTCCTGCTGCTTGGGATCAAGTATCTGGCAGTGCGAGCAGGGGCTTCCCTGCATCAGCAGGACCTCCTCATAGTTGTTATCACATACTCCCTGCTTTTTTCGCTGCTGCTGATTAACATCCTTTCCTACATACTATCCCGTTTTGTGGCGGATATGGTCTACACCAACCAGCATGAGCGCATTATGCCATCCATGTACGGCTCAATATCCCTTCTTCTGGCAATTGGTGCTCCTGGGTGGTCACTCTTCCTTTATCTCAGTAAATTGCCCCTGGAATACAGTGTGTTTTCTTTTGCCCTCTTTTGCCTGGCGATCGTCGTATGGACCCAAATCAGCTACATCACTGACATCAAACGTTATAAAGAAGTTATCTACGGCTTTACCTTCGGCATCATTTCCAGCCTCGCGGTCGGCTTCATCCTCACCACTAACAACGTTGAGGTAGTTTCATCACTCCTCGCCTCTACCTGCATTGGTTATGGAGTTATCATGACCACATACACATATGTCCTCCATAGGCATTTTCCAGAAGGGGAAGGTATCTCCCTTAAATTTCTTGAATGGATCAATAAATTTCCCAGTTTACCATTTGTAGGTTTCTTCACCACAACCGGCTTATTCGTTCACCTGATGCTCATGTGGCACAGCCCTTTGGGCACTCAAGTACACGGACTTTTTTACCATGCCCCTCCTCACGATATTCCAGCACTGTTCGGGTTCTTTACCATCCTCGTCACTACCGTCAACTTTGTTACTTCATTAGAAGTTAATTTTTACCCGAAATACAAATTATATTTCAGCCTCCTTAATAAAGGCGGTTCGTTAAAAGACATTGAAAAAGCTAAGGCAGAAATGCTCACTGTGCTCAAGCAAGAATTGCTTTATTTGGCATTAAGGCAGATGTTTGTTACCGTAATTTCCATTGTGCTTATCAGCGAAATCTTTAACCTAATCGGGCTGGGATTTACCACCACTATGATCGGCCTATTCCGAGTCCTCTGCGTTGGTTATGCCTTTTACGCGATCGGGAATACTATGCTCCTCTATCTGTTGTATTTCGCAGCCGATAAAGCCGCTCTATATCCAGCAGTCACACTTTTACTGGTAAACACAGTCGGAACATATGCCACACTAACTCTCCCACGGAATTTTTATGGATTTGGTTTCATTACTGCCACGTTCTGTATGTTCGTTGTGGGGTGGTGGAAATTAGTGTCCTTCACTAATCATCTGGAATACCACGTGTTTTGCCAACAGCCCATTTTTATTCAACCCAATGTCGGTCTCCTTACACGCCTTGTGCGTTGGCTGGAGTTCCGCCATGAAACTGAAAATCACAAAAGTTTAAAACAAAAAACACAGGAGGCGTAATGACATCTATCACAGACATATCTAATCAACAGGGAAAATACGGTACAGTGAAAAGAAGCGTTCTCCGCAATTTATTCATTTCCATGCTCACATTCGGCTTATTTGTTGGTTTGATTTTTCCTCCATTTGCAAAGTTCATCCTTGACACAGATAAAGCGTATTCACCGATTTTCATTTCTTTGTGTGTGTTGGCAGGTCTTCTCGTTGGTGTTTTTAATTTCTTTATCTTCCGCCACCTCGTATCACGGGAATAGAACCTGATCCAGAAAGGCATGAATCACGTCAATGTAAATATCGCAGACGCAGAGGTCTTGGAAGAGGATTGTGTATCCGAATGTACCTTAAAAATCACCAGTGCCGATATAATCGGTGACATTTCCCTATCTTTCAACAGTATGACCCATGAAATCTTCAAGCGTTTAGAGCTTGATGGTGAAATAAAAAGCTTGAACTCAAAACTCATGCACAGCGTGGAACTGAAAGATGTTTCAGATACCATCCTCAAAAAAATAGCATCGGTCATGAGTGCAAAGGCGGGGCTGTTATACGGCGGCAAGACTGAAGAAATGGAGCTCTTATCTCATTTCGGTGTTGATATATCCGACTGGATTACAACTAATCTGTCAGGCCAGTTTGGCCCAATTAATAAAGCGCTTAAATCAGGAGACATCCTATCTTATTCTCATTTGGTTGGGTGGGAATGGTTCAGCCAATCAACTCCATTTGGTAGTTTCAAACCAGGCTCCATCCTTCTCGTTCCGTTGATGGCAAAGCAGCAGACAGTTGGTCTGTTGGTTTTAGCTTGCGATATCCAGAAACCCTCCCCTCAGCAGAAAAAAACACTTGAAATTCTGCGCTCCTTCGCAGCACCCTATCTGGATAACTCCATCCTCCATAAGAAGATCACCGAGCTTGCCGCCATTGATGACCTCACAAATATTCTCAACCGACGCTTTAGTATGCGCCGCCTGAAAGAAGAATACTCCCGCTCTACAAGGCACGGCGTACCTATCAGCGCAGTCATGATTGATATTGACCATTTTAAAGATTTCAATGACACCTTTGGCCACAATGCTGGTGATGCTGTCCTCAAGATGGTCGCTTCCACCCTCCGGAATAATCTCCGTGTCGAAGATATGGTCTGCCGCTATGGGGGTGAGGAGTTTCTCATGGGACTCGCCGGTGCGGGTATGAACGACAGCGCGATCGTTGCCGAGCGCATCCGCCGCGCCATAGAAACCAATCACATTCGTTGGGGTGACAAGCACCTCTCCGTTACCATAAGCAGCGGTATCGCCACCTATCCCGTTGTGCGCGCATCTGTGTGTGAGGAACTGATCACCGCCGCTGACAAAGCTCTCTACGCCGCTAAGGAATTTGGCCGCAACCAGGTTACCGTCAACGATGGTACGCAGATACTCCGCTTTAAAGAGTTAAAAATTGAGGATTTGGCTAAAAAAGAGTGAACCTGTCCTACGAACAACTGCTGGCGCTCCGTATGGATTTTCATTGAAACCTTTTCTTAAATAATTACTGTTTTCGAAAACAATCCTCACATTGTTTATTATTAATTCAAGATATAATTTGTGCTAAGAAAAATCAATTACTAAGGAGACGGGCCATGAAACGCAGTGAAGTGATCCCAGAATTAGAAAACGTGCTTGGATTAGAGGTAGGCACAATCAAGGAAGAAGCGAATATCGTTGATGTTCCACAATGGGATTCGATGGCAATATTAAGCTTCATCGCATTCGTCGAAGATCAATTTGACCTTGTACTTGAAGGCGACCAGGTCGCAGAGGTAAAGACTTTTAAAGAATTGTTTGATCTGATTGGCGATAAATTCGAATAAATATCTGGAAAGACCAATGAATAAATCGTTCAGTAATCCCTTTTCATTAAGCGGACGACGTGTGCTTGTAACTGGAGCATCCTCCGGAATTGGTAGGGGAATTGCCATCCTGATTAGCCAGCTAGGGGCAGAAGTCATTTGCAACGGCAGGAACGAAAAACGGTTAGAAGAGACCTTAATCAATTTAGCAGGGACGGGCCATGCAACCGCAAAATTCGACCTGAATGATGTTGAAGCTATTCAGCCCTGGATGAAGAAAATCAGCCAACAACACGGCAAGTTATGGGGCGTTGTGCATGCAGCTGGAATCCAGCAAACCCTGCCAGCCGCAATGGTGAGCAAGGAAAAATTTGATCAGGTTTTTACTACCAACACAAAAGCAGCCTTTTTTTTAGCAAAATCGATATTCTCCCCTTCAATTCGAGATGAGCACGGTGGTTCGATTGTTTTTATTTCATCCGTGATGTCCCTTGTCAGCCAGGCAGCAATCAGCACATATTCACTCAGCAAAGCTGCTCTTTCAGGCTTATCAAAATCACTAGCAGTAGAATTTGCTCCTAAAAAGATCCGGGTGAACTGCATCTCCCCCGCATATATTAAGACCCCCTTACTGGACGATATGACCAAAAAATGGAGTGAAGCACAAGTCAAAGAATTAGTAAAACGCCATCCCCTTGGGATAGGTGAAATCCAGGACGTAGCGCATGCGACAGCATTTCTGCTTTCAGATGCTGCCCGCTGGATCACTGGAACAAACCTGGTTGTGGATGGCGGATACACCGCATTATAGGAGGCTCTTTTGAAAAAAGCAGCAATAAAAGCGATTAATTATTTTCTGCCAGAAAAAACCTTAACTAATGAAGAATTGGCAAAAGCCTTTCCTGAATGGCCTGCTGATCAAATCTATCAAAAAACAGGCATAAGAACCAGGCATATTGCAGCAGATGATGAAACTGCGGCCGACTTGGCTTTCCATGCGGCACAGAATCTCTTTAACCAAAGTATCTATGATGCAGAAAATATTGACATGGTCATTCTGTGCACACAAGCGCCAGATTATGTACTGCCCACTTCCGCCTGCACACTGCAAACCCGGCTGGGAATACCCTCTTCTGCCGGGGCATTTGATTTTAATCTGGGCTGCTCAGGTTACGTGTACGGCTTATCCATAGCTAAAGGTTTGGTCGAAAGTGGATCAGCCAATAATGTTTTACTGCTGACCGGAAACACATACAGTAAATATATGCACTCAAAAGATAAAAATGTGCGTACTATCTTTGGTGATGCCGGTACCGCTACACTTATCCAAGGTGTAGAAAGCGAAGGTGAACTGATCGGGCCATTCACATTTGGAACCGATGGTGCTGGCGCTGATAAACTAATCGTAAAAGTAAGCGGTGCTCGATATACAAACGAAGATCAGTTTTTGCAGGGAGGGGGCGAAAAACGTGAGGATGGTTTTCCTGACAGCGCTTTATTTATGGATGGGCCTTCAATTTTTTCGTTCACCTTGCGTGTTGTTCCAAAAATGATTAGAGCGTTATTTGCAAAAACAGGCTTAGCCATTGATGACATCGACCATTTTGTTTTCCATCAAGCTAACAAATTTATGCTGGATAATTTACGAAGGCAGTCAAAGATCCCGGAAGAAAAGTTCATCCTGGACATGGAGAATATTGGCAATACCATTTCCAGCACAATACCAATCGCATTGTCCAACGCGAAAAATAAAGGTATGCTGAAAGCAAACCAAAATTTGATGTTGGTGAGTTTTGGAGTAGGTCTTTCGTGGGCTGCCTGTTTAGTGAAAACCACCTGGGATACCTAAGAAAAAAATGGCGGAGTATTCACTTCTATTCCCAGGGCAAGGTTCTCAATTTGTCGGCATGGGTAAAGACCTATATGCAAAATATGCCACAGCAAAGGAAATATTCGACGATTCCGACGATATTTTGGGTATGGCTATTTCTCGCCTTTGTTTCGAAGGCCCGGTTGAGGAATTAAACAACACAGCAAATACACAACCGGCAATTTTTGTAACAAGTTACGCGGCTTTGAAAGTCCTCGAAGAGGAATTTGGACAGACCTTACAACCAACGGCAGGGGCAGGGCATAGTTTGGGTGAATATACTGCATTGGCTGCTGCTGGTTCTTTATCCTTTGAAGATGGTCTAAAGCTGGTTCGTGCACGCGGTTCCTTAATGAAATCTGCCGGAGAAAAAGCGGCAGGCGGTATGACTGTGGTAATTGGAGCAGATATTTCTGCCTTAATAAAACTCATCAATAAAATCACTGATACTAACAATCAAGTATTAAAGATAGCCAATGATAATTGCCCGGGACAGATCGTGATATCAGGCAGCCCGGATGCACTGCAAGAATTTGAAAACAATTATAAAGAAAGCGGGGCAAAATTTGTGAAACGATTACCAGTGTCAGTTGCTTGCCATACACCCTTGATGGCAGATGCCCAAAAAGAATTCGACACCATTCTTACGCAAACACCGATTAATCCCGCCAAGTTTGACGTGATAGCCAACACCAGTGCCAAACCCATCCGGAGACCACAAGAGATCCAAAAAGAATTGACAAACCAGCTGTGTGGGTTGGTTTTATGGACTCAGACAAGCAATTATTTAGATGAGATTGGTTGTTCGCGTTTCCTGGAAATCGGGCCCAAAAAAGTACTGTGCGGTTTGACAAAACGTACACTACCACAAGCAGAATGCACTGGTTTTAACAACGTGCCAGATATTGAATCTGCCCTACAATTTCTTCAAGCCGGGAAAGAATAATGCCGAAAAATCTCATAGAAGCAAAAAAATCCGTCATTAATGCATTAAACCGGATAGGGGTTGAGGCAGGTGATACGGTTTTGATTCACTCGGATTCAACACTGGCCATGCGCTTATCAAAATCCACTTCCTGGTTGGAAGGCAACCGGTTCATGCAGGAATGTTTTGAGGAAACCGTGGGAACGCAGGGTACACTTATTGTACCGACTTTTAATTATGATTTTTGTAAAGGCAAGCCCTATATTCACGAAAGAACTCCCTCACAAGTAGGCCTGTTCAGCGAGCAGGTACGCAAAGACCCGCGCGCGTTGCGTTCTTTCCATCCCATCTACTCCTTTGCCGCAATCGGACCTCAAACAGAGGAGATTTTAGGGAATGTAGGTAAATCTTCCTTTGGAAAGAATTCTGTGTTTGAACGGCTGCACAAGATGGATGCAAAGATGATTTTTTTCAATGTGTCCCTGGCTTTCTGCACCTTCGTTCACTACATCGAGCAGCAATTAAATGTGGAATACCGCTATCTGAAATATTTTAGTGGGCAGGTCAGCAAAGGGGATCAAACCTGGACGGATACATTTGATTTCTTCGTCCGATATTTGGATCGAGATGTGACTGTAGCCCTTGACCGATTCCAGGGTCACCTGCAGCGAAAAGGCGTGCTGAAGAGCGTTGGTCTCGGTGAAGGAAATGTTTTATGCATCAGCTGCAATGATACATATGATGAAGGCTTGCAAATTCTGAACCAGGAACCCAATTTCCTCATCGCGGTTCCCCCGAAACCAATGGCAGGCATTGTCAATAAAACAGACTTTCCATATGACGCATCCATTTTAGATGCAGACGCTGAGGCCATCAAAGACATCGTTTCAGATATCTACCCGCTGAACCGGGCGTTAGTCTCAGGTGGGATCGATCAAGCCTTTGACCTGATCCGAGGGCGGATGCAGGCATTTGCAGACTGTACTTTAGAAACCTACCCCCCGACCAAACCGGTATGGACATGGCGAATTCCAGAACGCTTTATAGTACATCAAGCCTATATTGAATTGGAAGACGGAACGAAAATCGCTGATGTTAAAGATAATCCACTGCACCTGGTTTCGTATTCAACAGCACTTGATAAGCGGATGGATTGGAAAGAGCTCAACAATCACCTGCATACATCCGAAAAACGCCCACATGCTGTGCCGTGGGAATTTAAATATTACGAACGGGGTTGGGGTTTTTGCCTGAGCAAGGACGAATATGACAGTCTGCCGAAAGATCAGAAATACCACGCTGTGATCAATACTAATTATGATATTTCAGCGGAGACAGGACTGCGCACTTTAAGCACGGTTATTGATCCAACAGGCGGTAAAAATGAGCAGATGGGAGAAGTGTTGGTAACCACACATGTATGCCACCCTAACATGGCCAACGATGATGCCAGCGGAGTAGCCGTTGCTATTGAGATTGCAAGGCGATTCCACGAGAAACCGTTACCTTCAGGCTCGATGAGCATCCGCTTTCTTTTCTGTCCGGAAACTATCGGGAGCATTGCCTTTTTCAGCCAACACGAAGAGTTTATCCCAACTATCAAAGGCGGCATTTTCATCGAAATGACCGGCAACCGCAACCGGCTGGCACTGCAGCGCTCAAGGCAGGATAACCATCTGATTGACCGCATGGCAAGAAGAGTCATCAGCCAGTTAGACGAAAATTACATGGAAGATAGCTTCCGTAATGTGATTGGCAACGATGAAATGGTGATTAATGGGCCTGGAGTGAACATCCCCTGCATATCCGTCAGCCGCTGGCCTTATCCCGAATACCATACCAGTGATGACAATCTTGATATCATTCACGAAGATATGCTGCAGGGAGCAGCAGAAGCCGTAGAAGGCATCCTGCGCATGTTCGCGACCAATTATGTGCCCAAGCGCAAATTCAAAGGTCCTGTTTTTCTGTCTGGATATGGCTTATGGGTAGATTGGCGGGAAAACAAACTGTTAAACCTCGCTCTTGAAAAGATTTTTCTGCGCTTTGAAGGAGAACACTCAATCTTTGATATTGCGGAAGAACTGGATCTTAATTACTGGGACGTGTATGAATATGTCGAAAAATTCCGTAAAAGAAATTTGATCGAGGCCTTACCAATCACATAAATCTTTGGTTTTTAGTTATTGAGACAAGAAACTATTTTAACGATTTCACCAAGAGCAGCTAATGACCATTGGTGGAAAAATAATTCGCCTTTTGAGTAACAGATTTTCTTTTTTTCTTTTCTTTCAATGTTTTTTAGATAAAAATTTTCGGATATCCATCCGGCTTCTTTCGAAAAGAAATCCCAAAGACCATTTCGTTTACACGCCATTTTCCAGGCTGAATATGCTCTCAATCGTATCGAGCACATCCGCTGTGAGTGCGTCCTTGAACTCCGCCGCCACCAGGTTCTCATCCAGCTGTTCCAATCGGGTCGCGCCGGTGATCACGCTGCTGACTTCTTTTCGCCTCAGAAGCCAGGCAATCGCTAATTGTGCGGTTGTTGCCCCTAATTCGCACGCTATCTCAGTTAAGCGCCGCACCTGTGCTACCACTTCTGGAGTGATGCGGTCTTGCAGCCACTTCATATCTTCCAGAGATGCCCGGCTGTTCTCAGGAATGCCGTCGTTATATTTTCCCGAGAGTATTCCGCCATTCAGCGGGCTGAAGGTTGTCAATCCAATTCCATATTCACGGCATATCGGTGATAAGTCATCCTCCACGCGTTCGCGGTTCATCAGGTTGTACCTGGGCTGCTCCACCATCGGTGGTATGAGCCCATTCTGTTTTGCAAAGGTGATCGCGCGTATCAAATGGAAGGGTTCCCACTGCGAAGTACCCCAGTAAAGGATCTTCCCCTGCCGCACCAATATATCCATCGTCTGCACCACTTCCTGCACAGTAGTATCCGGGTCATACCGATGGCAGTAGTAAATATCTAAATAATCCAACCCAAGCCGTTTCAAGGAAGCATGGATTGAATCGGTTATATGCTTACGGGACAATCCGCGTCCGTTAACTCCACCCATCGTCGGGAAGAAAACCTTGCTTGAAATAACTATTGTCTCCCGTGCAATATCAGCGATGGCCTTTCCTAACACTTCTTCTGCTTTCCCTTTTGCATACACGTCCGCGTTATCAAAAAAATTTACTCCCTGGTCATACGCAGCATGCACAAGATCTGATGCAGTTTGATTGCTGATCTGGCTGCCGAATGTTACCCAAGCCCCCAGAGAAATCTCGCTAACTTTTATTCCTGATCGCCCTAATCGCCTGTAGTGCATGCTGCCTTCCTTTCTTCTCTTCGACTCTTTAACCTATTGTTTGTCAGTTTTCCCGTTTCCAATGCCCAACGCCTTCCACTTGCTTTCATCCGCACGCAATCGGTGAAGTTCTCCTTCACGTATGTGCAGCTTGTCAAATCCTTCTGGTTTGATCCCCATGCTCTCGCCATCCAGCAGGCCAAATACGCCTGATTGTCCCTTTTCTTGGCTTTTCCCCTGGCAGTATTTGCAGGTCTTGGGGTCATGCGCATGATAATCCTGTGGTTCCTCATAGGTACTAATAAAACCTTCATAATTACGCAGCACCACCTTATGGTCCGAACTGCTGAGCAGATAATTCGGTCCCACCGGGATCTTTCCTCCCCCGCCCGGAGCATCCACCACAAAGGTTGGCACCGCGAATCCAGAGGTGTGTCCGCGCAGTCCTTCAATAATTTCAATCCCCTTAGAAACTGGGGTTCTGAAGTGCCCCGCGCCCTCCACCAGATCGCAGATGTACAGATAATATGGCCGCACCCGTATGCGTACCAGGTCCTGCACCAATTTTCGCTGGACATGCACGCAATCATTGATCCCTGCCAGCAGAACAGATTGGTTGCCCAGCGGGATGCCTGCGTCTGCTAATTTTGCGCACGCATCCGCCAACTCCTTTGTAATCTCATTGGGATGATTCACATGAATATTTAGCCACAGAGGATGGAATTCCCGTAGCATATCACACAACTCATCCGTCACCCGCATCGGCATGAACACAGGCACGCGCGACCCGATTCGCACGATCTCCAAATGCGGGATTTCCCGCAGGCGCGTCAATATATTTTTCAACACTTTCGGCGCCAGCACCAGCGGGTCTCCACCTGAGAGCAGCACATCCCGTATCTGTGGTGTGCGCTTTAAATATTCGATTTGAGCGTCAAGCTCTTCCTTTGAGAAAGTCGCTGCTGGGTCGCCTACGATGCGCCCACGGGTGCAGTAGCGGCAATAAGATGCACACTGTGTAGTCACCAGCATCAAGGCCCGATCTGGATAACGGTGGACCAACCCCGGAACAGGGGAATGGGCATCTTCAGCTAATGAATCCTCCATCATTCCTGTAAAAGTAGATACTTCCGCGTCTGTTGGTATCACCTGCCGACGGATTGGATCTTGTGGGTCATTTGGATCAATCAACGAGACAAAGTACGGAGTGATATCCACCCGAAAAAGTCCGCCCGCATCCAGCGCGCGTTTTTCGCTTTTCGTTAAGTTGATCACCCCATTAAAATCCGCAGTCGAATTCAAGCGGTGGCTGAGCTGCCAACGCCAGTCACCCCATTTCTCGTCTGGAATATCTTTATAAATTAGTGCCCGCTTAGATGAAAAATAATTCTTTCTCATTGTCTCTTCCTTATCAGTAAAAGATTGTTTGCTGTTAATTGTATATCACAGCAATAATTTTATTGTAAAATCGCCAATTTATTAAAGTTTTATAAGAAACTTCGGGCTTAAACCATATCATCTTGACGCTTAAAATCACGCATGGTATCATCAATTACAAACTTTTTAGCACTCTAACAGTGAGAGTGCTAAATTAATAGAAAATGAAAACACTAACTATACGGCAAAAGAAAATTTTATCCTTGATCATGCACGAGCATATCGCTTCGGCAGATCCTGTCGGGTCCAAAAACCTGGTACAGAAATACAAATTGGGACTTAGTTCTGCGACCGTGCGTAATGAAATGGCCGCTCTTACTGAAGCCGGTCTACTGCGCCAACCGCATACATCTGCTGGGCGTATTCCAACCGAAGAGGGATATCGTTATTTCGTTGGCCAGCTGATGAACGAAACATCTCTGCCATCGACCATGCGCGCCACCATTAACCACCAATTTTCCCAGATGAGCAGCGATATCGGGCAGTGGATGCGTTTGGCTGCCTCTGTGCTCGCCAATCAAACTAATGCAGCTTCTATCATCACCGCTCCACAGGCAAGCCAAGTGCAGTTCAAACATTTAGAACTCATCTCTACGCATGGACGACAGGCACTTGCAATTCTGGTATTAAACGGTGGGGAGATACACCAACAAATTCTTACACTCGAAGAACCGGTCACCCAAGAGCAGCTTTCTGTCATTTCTCGTAAATTCAGCCAGCTACTTGCGGAACAAAACACCATTCAAGTTAGCACTTTTCAAGAAACATTCACTTCTATCGAGGCACAAATATTAACATGGGTTGAAAACGAGTTAGTCCGTTCAAATCAACTGCCGACTGGTGAAATCATCCTCGACGGTCTTACGAACGTACTGGCTGAGCCTGAATTTACTGATTCAGAAGAAGCTCGACGGGCACTGCGCTTACTGGAAGAACGGTCCTTGTTGCAAGATCTATTGTCGCAAACAATTATGCCAGATACGATAGGCGGGGTGCAAGTATTAATCGGAGGTGAGGGAACATGGGATGATCTAAGCCATTGCTCTGTGATCCTCTCAAAATATGGTTCGCCTAGTACGGCAACGGGAACGATAGGCATTTTAGGGCCAATGCGTATGTCTTATGGTTATTCCATCTCCTTGGTACGCTTCTTGTCCGGGCTGCTCAGTGATTTTGTTATTCAACAATGGTAATCAAAGGTAAATAAATAATATGAAAAAAAGAGAAAAAAAAGAACAACCAAAAAATTCCGAAGAGGTAATTAATCACGATCCTCCTGAAGAAGGTGTTGGTGTAGAAGCAGTGGATCAAAGTGCAGCAGATAAAGAAGAAGACAAAGATTCCGATGAAACGGTTACTATCCCGCTATCTGAATATGCTGCCCAATTAGAAGAGATTGATCACCTGAATCAAAAAGTGGATGAGTTTAGTGACGGTTGGCAGCGGGAACGTGCCGAATTTGCCAATTATCGTAAACGCATGAGCCGCGATTTGGATGCACAGAAGATAAACAATATGATCGACATCATTAAAAAATATTTAGCCGTAAAAGATGATCTCGAACGTGCATTAAAGAATATGCCAGCAGCATTAACCGATGAACCTTGGATTGACGGCATCCAGCTCATCAATCAGAAATTATCAAACCTCCTCGATGGGGAAGGCATACAGTCAATCCCCGCTGAAGGAGCTGCTTTCGATCCAGAAATCCATGAGGCTATCTCTCATGAAAATAATCCGGAAGTGGAAAGCGGATTTATTATTGAAGTAGTCCAGCAGGGCTACACTATCGGCGAACGAGTCGTCCGCCCTTCGCAAGTTAGAGTTGCAAAATAGGAGAAAAAATGGGAAAAATAATTGGTATTGATCTTGGAACAACAAACTCAGTTGCAGCAGTAATGTCGGGTGGTGAACCCACTGTTATCCCTACTGCGGAAGGAGAGCGTTTATGCCCCTCCGTAGTAGCCATTAATAAGAACGGTGAACGCGTAGTTGGGCGAACAGCCCGAAACCAGGCCATCGTCAACCCGGAGAATACTATTTTCTCCATAAAGCGTTTTATGGGACGCAAATTTGATGATGAAGAAGTGCAGCGCACCATCGGTCGCGTGCCATACAAAATCACGAAAGCCCCAAATGGTGATGTCCAGGTAGTGCTGGACGGCAAGGAATATTCTCCTCCAGAGATCTCCGCTATGATCCTTGGAAAATTAAAAAAAGATGCCGAATCATATTTGGGCGAAACAATCACTCAGGCAGTTATTACTGTTCCTGCATATTTTAACGATGCACAAAGAAATGCAACTAAAGACGCTGGCAAGATCGCCGGGCTTGAAGTACTTCGCATCATCAACGAGCCAACGGCATCGTCCTTAGCATATGGACTCGATAAAAAGAAAAATGAAGTCATCGCAGTTTATGACCTAGGTGGGGGTACTTTTGATGTGTCTGTTCTTGAAGTTGGGGACGGAGTTTTCCAGGTGAAATCCACCAGCGGAGACACTTTCCTCGGTGGTGATGATTACGATATCCGCATCATGGACTATCTAATTGAAGAATTCAAAAAACAGTCTGGGATGGACCTACAGCAGGACCGCCAGGCACTTCAGCGCCTTCGCGAAGCCGCAGAAAAAGCCAAGATCGAGCTCTCCACTGTTATGGAGACAGAGATCAACCTCCCATACCTCACTGCCGATGCAAGCGGCCCGAAACATTTAGTCATGAATCTCACTCGTTCCAAATTAGAGCAACTTACTAATGACTTCACCGAAAAAACAATCGGTCCAGTCAGGAATGCGCTAAAAGACGCCGGTTTAAAGCCCGGTGAGATTAATGAAGTCGTTATGGTTGGTGGTATGACCCGTATGCCCGCTATTCAGAAACTTGTCCACCGTGAGTTTAACAAAGAACCACACAAGGGCGTTAATCCTGATGAAGTAGTGGCAATCGGAGCAGCCATCCAGGCCGGTGTGCTCGGCGGCGATGTCAAGGATATTTTACTGCTTGATGTTACTCCTCTAACCTTATCAATTGAGACACTCGGCTCTGTTGCCACACCGCTCATCGAACGCAACACCACCATCCCCACTCGCAAGAGCCAGGTCTTCTCAACAGCAGGTGACAACCAGAATCAAGTGGAGATCAACGTTCTTCAAGGTGAACGTCCTATGGCCGCTGATAACAAATCGTTGGGTAAATTTACCCTCGATGGCATTCCCCCAGCACCGCGCGGTGTTCCTCAAATTGATGTGACCTTTGATATTGATGCCAATGGCATCATCAACGTGACCGCATCGGATAAAGCCACCAGCCGCAGCCAAAAGATTACTATCTCCGCTTCCTCCGGCCTCAGTGAAGAAGATATTGAACGCATGAAATCGGAAGCTGAGCAGCACGCTGAGGAAGATAACAAACGTAAAGACCTCATTGAAGCCAAGAATTATGCCGATAACGCAGCATACACAGCGGAAAAAACTGTGCGTGAGAATGGCGAAAAGATCGCAGACGACCAAAAGAAAAAGGTGGAAGAACTCGTTACAAAACTACGGGAAACAGCAGCCGGTGAAGACACCGATGCGATCCGCAAGGAAACCGAGGAACTTGGCCAACTTATTCAGCAGATCGGTGCTAGTTTGTACCAGCAGGAAGATGCGGGGAAAGCAGCCGATTCAACCAATGGCGAGGCACCCGGCGAGAATCCTGCCAACAGTCCTGATGACGAAGATGTAGTTGACGGTGAATTTACAAACGTCTGAAAATAAAAAATACCATTGAAAGCATGAGAGGCGCTTGATAATCTGACATAAAAATATGCGCCTCTCTTGATATAAAAAAACAATATGCCAAAACGTGATTACTATGAAATCCTGGGAGTGGAAAAAACCGCCAACCAGGAAATAATAAAGTCCGCATTCCGCAATTTAGCCCGGAAATATCATCCTGACGTTAACAAAGAACCGGATGCGGAAGAACGTTTTAAAGAGATCAACGAAGCTTATATGATCCTTTCTGACGGAGAAAAACGATCGGTTTATGACCGTTTCGGGCATGAAGGGCTGCGCAGCGCAGGCGGCATGCCGGATTGGAATACCATTGACCCATTTGAGATCTTTGAACAATTTTTCAGCGGCTTTGGTGGTTTCAGTACCCGCCAGCGTCGTAACAATCCCCGCCGCGGTGAAGACTTATATTATTCCATCACGCTCGAATTCGGTGAGACCGCTACCGGCGTTGATAGAAAATTAGAAATCACACGCGATGAAGTGTGCGAACGCTGCAGTGGTAATGGGGCGGAACCTGGTACCAGCGCGGAAACATGCAGCACGTGCAAAGGGCGCGGTGAAGTGCGCCAGGTAAGGCAAACCTTCCTCGGTTCAATGGTGCAGGTAGCTGCCTGCCCTGATTGCAGAGGTGCAGGGCGCGTCATCACCCATAAGTGTTCCTCATGCAACGGGCGTGGGTATGAGAGTAAAAAACTCACTAAAACCATTCCTGTTCCCGCTGGTGTTGACAATGGCACACAGATCCGCTTATCCGGCGAAGGTCAGCCTGGAACAAATGGCGGTCCACGCGGTAATCTGTACATCGAGATCAAAATCAAACCACATAAATTCTTCCGGCGCCGTAAAGATGATGTTCTGCTTGATCTGAACATCAATATTGCTCAAGCTACCTTGGGAGCTGAAATAAAAGTGCCTACTTTAAACGGTGACGAAAAACTTATCATCCCTTCCGGCACACAACCTGGAAAAGTGTTTAAGCTGCGCAACAAGGGTATTCCTCACCTGCGCCGCAGCGGCAAAGGGGATCAAATGGTCATTATTAATGTGGATATTCCCTCACGTCTTACCAGTGATCAGCGCCAACTTTTTGAACAGTTAGCTAAGACCTTGGGAAGTGAAGTACTTCCGCAGGAACGCAGTTTTCTTGATATTCTAAAGGACGTCCTTGGTGGATAAAGCCAGTTGGCTGGAAATTTCCCTCCAGGTTTCCCCGGAACAGGCGGAAGCTGTCGCTGAAGTGCTGGGGCGCTTCACACAAGAGGGGGTAGTTATCGAACAAATGGCGAAAGAGAACAACCTTTCACCTGAATCCATCATGCAAAATTCTGTTAAAGTTTTCGGCTATCTCTTCGCAGATGAAACAGTTGAAAAACAAAAAAAACGGCTGGAAGAGAGTTTATGGCACCTCAGCCAAATTCAGCAACTGCCAGCACCCGCATACCGTATTATCCATGATCAAAATTGGATGACGGCCTGGAAAAAACAATACCGACCGCTTAAAGTCGGCAAAAAACTGGCGATTTTACCTGCTTGGGCCGAAAACGCCTTTCCCTCTCGCATCCCCATCCGCATCAACCCGGGGATGGCATTCGGCACTGGCACGCACCCCACCACTCAACTAAGTCTGGAAATGATGGAAAACAAAGTTCAACCTGGTCAACTTGTTTTCGATATTGGCTGTGGATCAGGCATCCTTTCAGCAGCAGCTATCAAACTCGGCGCAGAGCGTGCGTATGGCGTGGATATCAGCGCTGCAGCGATCGCTTCAAGTGCGGAGAATGCAGAATTGAATCAAGTACGTGAAAAAATTGAACTCCACCAGGGATCTGTCTCTGATATCATTGAAGGATGTTTTAGTATCCTCCAAGCGCCTCTGGTAATCGCAAATATCCTCTCCTCTGTTATTCTGTGTCTTTTCGACGATGGTTTAGCAGATTTGGTCAAACCAGGAGGATTTCTCATCCTCTCCGGCATTCTCACTCCCCAGATATCTGAAGTGTCCTCCAAAGCAGAAGCTTTCGGATTGCAGCTAGTCGAACAAATCGAAATCGACGACTGGGTTGCGCTTGGCTTGCAAAAATAATAATCACGGCTTCCCTATTCGATCACATACTCCCATGTAATTGTGGCTTTTCCTTTCAGCGTGGCAGCCACTGAACAGTATTTCCCTTCTGATAATTCAATTGCTTTTTCCACCTGATTTTCTGATAATCCTTCCCCCGCAAGCATATATTTCAAATGAATCTTATTAAATGTCCAGGGCGGTTCACTATCCTGCTCAGCGTTCACCAGCACCTCCAACTTATCTAACTTTACTTTTCGCTTCTCCAGTATCGTAACCACATCATAAGAACTGCAAGCCGCCAGCGCCACGAGCAGCAGCTCAGATGGCTTCATCCCTATTGCTTCCTTTGTGGATGACATCACCACAGAATGATTGGTTGAATCTGTCCCGATAAATGTTTTTCCGCCGGACCAGCGAACAATTGCCTCTGCCATACTTCCTCCATTTTTTCAGTGATTATAAAAATTGTACGTGGTATTTATATCTTAATAATTCATCAAATCGCTTCTTGACACAGAACGTATGTTCGGGTATAGTATAGTACAAATGTCCGATAATATGCCTTTTATAAGGAGGTAGTTATGGTTCGTAAAAGCGAAGGATTAAGCAAGCGCCATCAATTGATCTTGAAATTTCTTGCCGAATTTCAAGAGAAAAACGGGTACTCTCCCTCTATCCGTGAGATCGGCGAGAGCATCAGTGTACGCTCCACCTCCCTCGTGGATTATTACCTCAAGCAGCTCGAAGAGATGGACTATATTTCCCGTGAACAGCATATCTCACGCAGCATCCGCCTCCTCAAACCATTAACACCGTCAAAATCAGCTGCAGAGCGCATTGCAGAGGGTATTCGGCAGGCTGGCAGTGCGGTTGACGATCTGCTTAAAATTCCTGTTATGGGGCGCATTGTCGCCAGTGAACCTATTCCCATGCCATCATCGGATGTGGGGTACTTTGATTCCGAAAGCAGCATCGATATCGCGCGCTCTCTTCTGCCGGCCAAAGAAAAAGCGGAAGACTTGTTCGCGCTTGAAGTACAGGGAGATTCCATGATCGATGCAATGGTTAACGATGGGGACGTCATCATCATGAAACGCGCTCAGCAGGCTGAGAATGGCGAAATGGTTGCCGTATGGCTTGACGATAAAGATCAAACTACATTGAAATACTTCTACAAAGAAGCATCTGGTATCCGTTTACAGCCAGCCAACCCCAATATGGATCCAATTTATGTGGAAAACCCCGCTAGTTTACGAATCATGGGTAAAGTAGTCATGGTCATCCGCCAAATGAAAGGGCTTGCTATCTAATAAAACAATATTCCATAACCCGCCTTACAGCGGGTTTTTTATTTAATCAAGAAATTGGCTCACCATCTCTTCGGATAGTTTCCAGAAAGCATCTTGTAAATATTTTTCCTGCGAGAGATCAGAAGCTTGACGTTCTTGCATATTTTTATAGTACTTACCACTCACTCCTTCCACTGATGGCGAAGAAGCCAGATAAACGGAAGTCTGCGCACCTTTATCAACACTCATACCATCTATATGACAACTTTTCCGCAGCAATTTTGTATTCACCACACCTGGGTGCAGAGCATTGGCCGTCACGCTGGTTCTTGCCAACTTATCTGCCAGTGATTGAGTAAAAAGTACGTTCCCTAATTTAGATAAACTGTATGCGGTAAACCCATCGTAGTTGGTTTCCCCCTGCAGATTCTCAAAATCCACAGATCCAATTAACTTATGTGAACTGGAAGCCACATTAACAATTCTGGTTGGCGCGTTAGCTTTCAGCAAATCTAACAGGAGGTATGTCAGCAAAAAAGGCGCAAAATGATTGACTGCCATAGTCATCTCAATATCATCAGTGCTCAACAAACATTCTTTGTAAAAGTTACCGGCATTGTTCACTAACACATGCAGCTCTGTTTGTTCCTGCTTAATTTTCTCAGCCATACGTTTCACGTCCGCCAGGGATGAAAAATCCGCGATATATAAACTGGTCTTCTCTTTACAAGCATTCTGGTTAATGTCATTAATAACCCGAGTGCCTTTTTCTTTGTCACGGCCATGCACAAGCACGCGAGCCCCCATGCGTGCCAACTGCAGCGCGGTTTCTCTCCCAATCCCATCAGTTCCGCCGGTTACTAAGACTGTTTTATTTTCCATGCAAATATCCTTATAAATCCAGTCAATAAGCTTCCGTATACAGCACTACTCGATCAATGCTTCCCGATGATGAATAAATCGTAATGTTGAAATTAAACATCTCGTTGGTTGTCACTGAACTTTCCAACCGCCGCACCCCTACAATAGCCCTATCCACATCAAACGCTGTCGCGCCAATCCAGATATCCGCGCGATCCCCGTCTGGTTCTGCCTCCACCCGCATCTGTCCTGAAATCACTCCTTCCATCCCGTTTAGAGTACGTGTTTCTTCTTCAACTTCAACAGTCAGATATGTTGACGTGGATGTTTCCATGGCCAACGCGGAGAACAAAACCGCTTGTGTGTCCGCGTACATCGAAGGAATATGTTCAAGGAATACCACTGCTGGGATTGCGGTTTCCGCCGCGGCAAACCGCATTAAAGTCGATACCGACCTCTTTTCTATCACATTTCCATCAGAATCCCGAAAGGAAAATGTCACCACGATATTTTCCAAGTCTTCTTGCCCCTGATTTTCTACTAAAACTGCGCACCATAATCCACCATCACGCGTTCGCACACAATCAGGGTCGGAAATTTGTATGTTTTCTAGAATAACCGGATCAACTACTACTGACTGGTGACTATTGGATATGGGTATTACCAGTTCATCACCAACTATCAAGGCAGTAGGCTTTACGTCTGGGTTTGCTCTGGTAATCGCATCCATTGGCACACCATACAGCAAGGCTATTGACGAAATGGTCTCTCCTAATGCCACCACATGAATAGTTGGAGCCGCGGTTGGGGCTGGTGTTGAAACTGCTTCTAAAACAGGCTCAGGCGTTTCTGTAATCGCATTAATATCTGCTTGCGTGACAAATGGGGTTAATTTACTCACTCCCGAATTATCTGTATCTTGGATTCCCCGGCATCCAGCTAACATCATCAATATAATTCCAAAACTGCCTGCTTTTTTCATAGATGTTCGCTATTATAACTGTGGTTGATCATCGCATGCGTTAATACTAAACACAAACAATTAACCATGATATATTTTATATAAGCTCAATTCTTCTAAAATAATGGAAATTCAAAAAAAACCTGACCGCTTCACTACATTCTCTATTTCAGATTGGGCGGCTGAAAGAAAATATTTTGGCCGTTTTTACCTTTCGCAGGGTTTTAATAAAAACAAAGGATTTACCAACGACTGCGGCCCTACTAGCCTGGCAGTCATTCTCAATATTTTCCTTTTCAGGGATAACCTTGGAAAATCTTCATTAGAAAAAATTTCAATCATTAGCTCTTCAGGCTTTCACTTCTGGGATCGCCTCCCGCAATGGATACCACATGTCGGAGGGGCAACCGCGCCGTGGGGAATCGTAAAAGCTTTCAACCGCTGGTCGCGCCAATATAACCTGAAATGGCATGCCGAGCGGAAAAGCAACGCCCGCCGTGTCCACATCCTTGAAAACCTACTTATGGGAAAGCCAGTTACTGTCTTGAAAATCTGGAAGAATGGCGGGGCACATTGGATCAATCTCGTCCGCTACTCCAGTGAAAAGGAACGACTATATTTTCTTGACCCCAATCCGTTTTTACAGTACCTTCCCGAAGAAAAGCGCCTTCAGAGCCAAACTTGGGAAGAATTTCATGAAGACTGGGCGCGGTCGAATTGGTGGTCTAAACTTCTTGGCATCAGAAATGAGCTGATTACGTATTCAAAACTCGATTAGATAGAAACGCATTTCTAATTAATAAAACCCAATCATTTTTCCACAGAGAAATAATCTATCTTTAGGTTGGTATAATTCTCCCATTATCACATATCATATATCTTACGCGGAGAAACAATGCTGAAAAACCCCGATTTTCAAACCATCATCATGTCCCTGCAGCGTTTTTGGGCAGAGAAAGGCTGCTTGATTTGGCAGCCATATTACACACAGGTTGGCGCAGGTACCATGAACCCTGCCACAGTCTTGCGTGTGCTCGGCCCGGAACCCTGGAACGTCGCTTACGTGGAACCATCTATCCGCCCTGACGACGGTCGGTATGGAGATAATCCATACCGTATGCAGCAGCACTATCAATTTCAGGTCATTTTAAAACCCGACCCTGGAAATCCACAGGAATTGTATCTGCAATCCTTACAATCACTGGGCATCGACCCACAGGAGCATGATATTCGCTTTGTGGAAGATAACTGGGTTTCACCCGCGTTAGGCGCCTGGGGACTTGGATGGGAAGTCTGGTTGGATGGACAAGAAATTACCCAGTTTACCTATTTTCAGCAAGCAGGTGGCATCAACCTGGACCCCGTTTCAGTTGAGATTACATACGGTCTTGAACGCATTGCGATGGCGATGCAGGGCAGCTACAACTTTCGAAAAATCCAGTGGAACCCTGATTTCACTTATGGAGATGTTAACTATCAGGCTGAGCGCGAACACAGCATATATTACTTTGAAGAAGCTGATATTGGCCGGCTGCGAAAAATGTACGAACTTTTCGAAAAAGAAGCTGATCTGGCTCTAAACAAAGGTCTTGTCCTGCCCGCGCATGATTACATCCTTAAATGCTCGCATACGTTTAATGTGCTCGATACACGCGGCGCCATCGGGGTCACCGAACGACAGGCGCTATTTAGGCGTATGCGCGATTTATCCCGCCGCACCGCTGAAGCATATGTTGCTCAACGGGAAGAACTTGGTTTTCCCTGGTTAATGAAACCAACCATACGAGGCGAAAAAACCAAAGATCGTTCTTTAGATGAAGAACAAATGAACTTGCTATCCTCTACGGATCTACCAGAGACCACCGATCTGCTCATTGAGATTGGCACGGAAGAACTGCCCGCTGCAGACCTGGAAGGTGCGCTTTCCCAGCTCAAAAAGGCAGTACCGGAAATGATTAATAATTTGCGGCTGTCTTTTGATGAAGTGAAAGTGCTTGGCACACCCCGGCGCCTTGCAATACATATTCGTTCTCTGTCATCTCGTCAGGAGGACCAGACTCGCGAACTAAAAGGCCCGCCCGCAAACCGGTCCTTCGATAAGGACGGTAAACCCACACCTGCAGCCATTGGTTTTGCTCGCAGCAAAGGACTTGACATCAAAGATTTGACAAAAAAGTTCATTGATGGCGGTGAATATCTGGTCGCTGAGGTTCATGAAAGAGGCCAATCGATAACTGATGTTTTACCAGAAAAGCTTACTGATCTAGTTGCTGGTATCCACTTTACCAAATCAATGCGCTGGAATGCGAGTGGTGTTGCATTCTCGCGGCCTATTCGATGGTTAGTGGGATTATATGGCAGCATCGAAATACCGTTTACTTATGCGGGATTGAAAGCTGGTAGAACCACTCGCGGCTTACGCTTTTCGTCTTCTGAGGAATACACCATTAAAAACGTGGGGGATTATTTTTCTTTTCTGTCCTCCCAAAAAATTATCAGCGATAGCGATGAGCGAAAGAAGATCATTAATGAACAGGTGGTAAATTTGCTTTCCTCGTTAAAAGCCTCTACTAATATTGACGATACCCTTCTTTCCGAAGTAAGTAATCTCGTAGAAGCCCCGACCGCTCTTTTGGGTAATTATAACCACTCACATCTTGAGCTGCCTCCCGAAGTGCTTGTGGGAGTAATGAAAAAGCATCAGCGTTATTTCCCTGTGTATGATAAAGAAGGTAAGCTGATGGCGCATTTCATCACCGTCCGCAATGGGGATGATCAGCACTTGGATATTGTTGCCCACGGGAATGAAGAGGTCATTCAAGCCCGCTTTGCTGATGCCGCATTCTTCATGCACGAAGACAGCCATCAAAAGCTGGAAGACTTCATGGCAAAGCTTGAAACTTTAACTTTTCATCCGAAATTAGGGTCTATGCGTGCTAAATCTGAGCGTGTTTCTGAAATCACCATGAAGATTTCAGGTGATCTCGGATTGTCCGAAAAGGAGCAGAAAGTCGCAGCCCGGGCTGCGCAGTTATGTAAAGCCGACCTTGTTACCAATCTGGTTGTAGAGATGACCTCCTTGCAGGGTACAGTTGGCAAGTATTACGCACTGCGTGATGGAGAAGACCTGCCTACCGCTCAAGCAATCGAAGATCATTACCTTCCCCGACAAGCAGGCGGCATTTCCCCAAAATCCAAACCAGGCTTGGCCGTTGGTTTAGCAGATCGGCTTGATTCTCTGGTTGGTTTATTCGCGGTTGATATGGCACCAACCGGAACCAAAGATCCATTCGGTTTACGCCGTGCAGCAATTGGGCTGGTGCAGAATCTTATGCACTGGAAAGTAGATTTTGATCTCAGGGAGGGCATTAAAATAGCATCATCCTTCCAGCCAATCGCTGTCTCTCCTACCCAACAACAGATATGTTTTGATTTCATCGTTGGGCGGCTCCAAAATATCCTTCTTGAGAAAGGATATCGCCACGATGTGGTTAAAGCCGTGCTTGCAGAACAGGGTTTCAATCCTTCTGCCGCTTTGAGCGAGGTGATCAATTTGGGTAAATGGGTAGAAAAAGACGAATGGGCCACCATCCTTCCCGCTTTCTCACGTTGTGTACGCATTACCCGTGATATTCAGAAATCATTCAAGATAAAACCAGAAAAACTCATCATGGATGAAGAGAAAGCGCTGTTTGCTAGCGTAGGAAAAGCAGTGCCTATAGTGGCGGAATCCGGCACAATAGATGTGTTTTTAGATGAGGTTGAACAAATGGTACCCATAATCAACGAGTTTTTCGATAATGTGCTCGTGATGGACAAAGACACAGAAGTCAAAGAAAATCGGCTTGCAATCCTGCAGATAATTTCCGGTTCACCAACCGGAATAGTAGACTTATCCCAACTGGAAGGATTCTAAAGAAGGATTAATATGGCATCTATTCAAGAAAAACTACAATTTAATGAAAAAACTGACAAAGAAATCTATGAAGCAGCCATCCTGGCAGTACCGCAAGCTGGTCTAAAAGTCTGGAAAACCCGTGAATTAGCCCGCCTTGTTCTCGCTCAAGGAGAATATAACGGTAAAGAAGTACGCTGCAATATTATGGTCAGTATGGTCGACAGAAGCACAACCATTACTGCTGAATCTGATGGCCTCGACGAGAAAGCTCTCGCACTTATCCTGAGCCGTCTGCAGAAAGAACTAAAGGCATTGTTAGATTGACGAAACACCAATCACCTTTACTGTCATATGGTTTTTCTAATAAAGTAAAATCATCTTAAAGACGTTTACTTAAATGAATACAATTGATGAGATTAAGAATCAACTTGATATCGTAGATATCATTTCCGAATCTGTAAAATTGCGCAGAAGCGGGAAGAATTACACCGGGTTCTGTCCTTTTCATGCCAATACCCGCACACCCGCGTTTGTTGTTTTTCCAGAAACAGGTACCTGGCGCTGTTTCGGTGAATGCAATGAAGGCGGGGATGTTTTTAGATTCGTGATGAAAAAAGAGGGTGTTGATTTCCGTGAAGCATTAAAAATGCTTGCAAACCGTGCTGGTATCCAATTAGAACCATTAACACCACAAAAAATAGAACGGAATGAGCGGGAAGATTATCTGCGTAAGCTTCTTGAAGAAGCTGTTATTTTCTATCGTCATCAATTAATGAGCACCGACGCTGGGAAGAAAGCACGCGTCTACTTGCGCGAGAAACGTGGCATTAATCCGAAAACAGAAGAAGTTTGGGAACTCGGATACGCCCCAAAAAGCTGGGATGCAGTTCTTAATTACTTAAAAAACAAAGGATATCCCGTTAAGGATATGGTCGAAGCTGGCTTACTAACTGAGAGACAAGACGGAAAAGTGTATGACCGTTTCCGCCACCGTGTCATGATTCCTATTCGAAATATGTCCGGCCAGATGGCGGGATTTGGGGGTCGAGTACTCAACCCAGACGATGTCCCCAAATTCATTAATTCCCCTCAGTCCATCCTCTTTGACAAGAGCAGTATATTGTATGGATTAGACAAAGCGCGCAAACAAATTCGCAGTTCTAACCAGGCGGTCATTGTTGAAGGATATTTTGATGTGATTGTTGTCCATCAAGAGGGATTTCAGAATGTCGTCTCGCCAATGGGAACAGCATTAACAGAAGTGCAAATGCGCATGCTAAAACGCTTCACTCGTAATTTTGTCATGGCGCTCGACCCGGACGCGGCCGGGCAGAAGGCAACCCTGCGGGGACTTGAAGTGGCACGGGAAGCGCTCGACCACACCAGCGATCCGGTCTTTGATGCCCGTGGACTACTCCATCATGAGAGCCGCTTACAAGCCGACCTTCGCGTCAGCACATTACCAGATGGACTTGACCCGGACGAGATCGTCCTCCGTGATCCAAACGAATGGGAGCAGATCATAAAAACTGCCAAGCCGATCATATACCACGTTCTTGATTCTCTGACAGACGGCCAGGATTTAGACGATCCGAAAATCAAAAGTACAATTGCTGTCCAGATCCTTCCGTTGGTGAAGGATATATCAAGCCCTGTTGAGCGGGATGCATACCGTCAGCAGATCGCCCGTGTACTTAAAGTGGATGAACGCGCACTGCTTAATTTAGCTGTTCCCACAAAAAGAACTCGCAGAAGCCAAAAGGAAATTCAGCAGACAGATAACCAACCTCCCAGGATTGCATCACTTCTTTTAGATGAATATGAAAAAATCAATCTTGTCGATCAGGAAATCCTTGCCTATCTCAGTAAATTGCCAGAATCAAAATATAAAATCGACCGATTTCTGCGCAGCAGCGGATTGAACCATCTCACTGTTAGTGACTTTACAAGTACCAAGAACCAACTTTCTGCCAAATTGATATTTGACTCCCTCTCGCAGGATGAACTGGACCCGGTTGATTACATCACTTCAAGAATGGAAGACGAATCCATTTTTGCGGAAATTGACCATTCTCATCCGCCAGCAACCCCAGATGAAAAGAAAAATTCCGAACTCCGTCAGCTTGAAGAGACAACCCGGTTGGTAATGCAAACGCGCCAGTTATCCATTAATCAGCAGATAAAAGATTTCCAGTTCCTTCAATCCAGCCAAAACGAAGAAAACAACGAGAAACAGGACGTAGTTCTTCAAAAGCGGCTGCTTGATTTGATCAAAATGCGGGGTCTGCTAGACCGTGCACTTTCAAAGCCAGTAAATATCAAATGAAACCCTCTTCATGTATAATCAATTGCATATAAAAAGAATGTGTGATTTGAAATAATAATTGTTTTCTGAATTTCTCTAAGAGAAGCACCGGCAAGATATGGCACACTAAGTGAACAAATCCATTCAGGACATTAGTGCAAACAAGAATAGTATTAGACCTTTTCCAGATGATGAAAAAATGAGCGGAAAAAAAAACAAAGAAGATAATCAGATCTCTTCAGAAGAATTCCCGGAAAACTCCTCAAAAACTGTCTATTCTCCGGAATTGTCTCAAGATCCTGTTCGGCTATATCTGAAAGAGATCGGTCAGATCAATCTCCTAAGCGCTGAAAGTGAATTCCGCCTTGCCACACGTAATGAAGCAAATACACGGATTGATTGGCTCAAAACCCGAGAAACTAATGGTGATTCCGAGCAAGTTGACCTGAACGTTGTATTTATGCAGATTTTCGCGGATCTTCACCAAACATTTAGCAATCTACAGTTGTTCTGTCAAAATAATCAAGCCATTGACCTACCCGATTTTTGTTTAGTTCTTGCAGAAGCGCAGGCTCTCCGCGATCAATGGAAAATTGATGAGCCATCCTACACGCGCAGCTATCTAGAAACCTATTGGAACGAAAATAGAAGAATATCCGACAAAGTACGCGCGGAAATGATCAACGGTCTTATCCAGGAAGTATATGCTTTCTTTTTAGCAGCCTATCTACTGCCAGATGATACCGCATCATACCTTTTGGGATTCCTTCAGAAAAGAAGCAGATTACCAACCAAAAACACTATGGTTAAACATCTTCCAGTCACAGATGCCCTATGGAAGACATGTGAACATACCGAATCCCTTTCAAATGAAGCCACAAATGTGCTCATCCGGGCAAATCTACGCCTGGTTGTTAGTGTAGCAAAAAAATACATCGGTCGGGGTATTGGCTTTCTTGATCTAATACAAGAAGGTAATTTGGGACTCTTGAGGGCAATCGCAAAATTTGACCCTGCACGCGGCTATAAATTCAGCACATACGCCACTTGGTGGATCCGCCAATCCATCAGCCGATATATTGCTGAGCAAGCACGTACCATCCGCATTCCAGTACATTTATTTGAATCAATATCGAAACTTCTTCGCGTTCAACGCTCCCTTGTACAAAAACTTGGGCGCAACCCTACCTCCAAAGATCTAGCGCTTGAGTTTGATTTGCTTTCCACTGAAGACCGCGCACAATTAAAGGATGCGATTAGAAATGGTGACTGTATCAACCGAAAACTTCAGGAACGCTGGGACAAAGCCTCTGATAAAATACAAAATATCCTTAAATCCGCTGAAGAACCCATCTCACTAGAACGACCTATTGGTGATAAAGACAGCAGTCAATTGGGTGATTTTATCGAGGATGATGACGCGATTGAACCAATGGACGCTGCTGCTCGTGAAATGCTGCGAGATCAAGTCAAAAGCGCATTAGGAGCCCTTTCCGATCGTGAGCGCCAAGTTTTAGAATTACGATTTGGCTTGATTGACGGGAAGGACCACACACTTGAAGAAGTCAGCAATTACTTCAACGTGACAAGGGAACGGATTCGCCAGATAGAAGCCAAAGCACTGCGTAAACTCCGCCACCCGGCAAGAAGTCAAGAACTTCGTGAATACTTATGAAAAACAGAGTATTTACTCACTTGCGGGTGTTTTTTAACCGTGTTATAATGCCGACGCAACAAAAAAGTAGTTGTTATAAATTGGGCAAATTAGCAACAATAATTACTTGCCCGCAAAATCCCAAATGAATGAAATATAAGTTTTTCTAATCACAGATTTCAATCATAGGCGGCGCTTGTATATCTCACATTTAAATCAGGAAATGGGTTAATAAAAAATGAAAATTTCAGAATTAGAATTAAAATCATTAACCGAGTTACGGAAAATTGGTGATGAGCTTGGTGTTCCAGATGCCATGAGACGCAAGAAAGAATATCTCATGATCTCCATTGCCAGTCGGACAGTGGAAGAAAGCAGCGAGGATGGAGCGGGAAAAGTAGAGAAAGGGGGAGGTGTCCTTGAGATTATGCCCGAAGGCATTGGCTTTCTGCGCGAGAACTATCAAATGAGTAAAAACGATATCTATGTCTCGCAAGCACAGCTGCGCCGATTAAACCTGAGGACTGGCGATCTTGTTTTTGGCAAAATTCGCCCCCCGCGAGAATCCGAACGCCATTATGGACTTGTGCATGTCGAATCTGTCAACGGAGCACCTGTCGAGGAATCTAAGCACCGCGCCAAATTCATAGAACTCACACCCATTTTTCCTACCCAGCTCCTTGATCTGGAAACCAAAGTGAATATCCCATCAAACCGCTTGATCAACATGATCGCACCCATTGGGCGAGGTCAACGAGCAATGATAGTGTCTCCTCCAAAAGCAGGAAAAACCATAATCCTTAAAGATATTGCTAATGCTATTTCTGAAAATTATCCAGAGATCCACTTGATGATCAGCCTCATTGGCGAACGCCCCGAAGAAGTAACCGACATGGACCGTTCTGTTGATGGAGAAGTAATTGCTTCCACCTTTGATGAACCTGTTAAGGCGCATGTGCGCACAGCAGAAATAACACTTAGCCGTGCTAAGCGGCTTGTAGAGATTGGGCGTGATGTTGTTGTTCTCATGGATAGCCTCACCCGCTTAGCCCGTGCGTATAATCTTGTGGTAAGCCCCTCCGGGCGAACACTTTCCGGCGGGATGGATCCCTCAGCGTTATACCCACCCAAGAGGTTTTACGGTGCTGCACGAAATATTGAAGATGGCGGATCATTGACAATTATCGCTACTGCATTGGTTGAAACAGGATCCCGCCTGGATGATGTGGTCTATGAAGAATTCAAAGGAACTGGAAACATGGAAATGCACCTTTCCCGCCGCCTTCAGGAACGACGCATCTTCCCGGCTATCGATATCGAACGATCATCCACCAGGCGCGAAGAACTTCTTATCAGCCCTGATATTCTCAAACAGGTCTGGCTCATGCGCCGCATGTATCTTCAGATGATCAGCAGTCCCCCTCAAGGTTCGGGGATGGATACCGCAGTTGCTACAGATGCAATCATTAATAAGATGAAAAAGACCAAAAATAATGTCGAGTTTCTGGAAGCGTTAACTGCAGAGAAATGAAATGGCTTTCTTTAAAAAGAAAGAGAAAAAGAACGGTGAAGTAAGTTCCTACCCTATCTGGTTAGTTGTTGCAACATGGGTCATCGCTGGCCTGATGGTCGGATTAATGGGTTTTTCCCTATATCATTATTTATCCGGGCAGTCACTTTTAAGTTTCATCAATATGCTAAGCCAACCGGCTGACAGCACAGCTGTTTCATCCCTGCCAGATTTCGCGCCTTCAAATTCATATGACTCTATCGAACGCAGTGCGAATCCAGATACAGTTTTACCAGTTGGTTCCCGAAAAAATGTGGTTGAATATACCGTGGCTATAGGGGATTCTCTTTTTGGCATAGCCAAGCAGTTTGAAGTAGAGCCAGAAAGTGTCTTATGGGCAAATTCAGCTACTCTCAATGATGACCCACACCTGATTTCTGTCGGCGTGAAATTAAAAATCCCCCCGGTGAACGGCATCCTCTACCAATGGAAAGAAGGCGACAAGCTGGATGTTGTTGCTGCTAAATACTATTCATCCGTAGAAGACATCCTGCTTTATCCCGGCAATGGTCTTGACATGACCAATCCGGTTATCGAACCAGGCACCCTTCTAATGATCCCCGATGGATATCGTCCTCTCACACCCTGGGTTGTGCCAGTTTCTGCCGGAAATGATGCCGGTGTTACTGCGCAAATTGCCGGGCCCGGATCATGCACACCCAGCGGCGGGTTTTATGGAACATATTCGTTCATCTGGCCGGCGCCCTACTTCGGACAAGTTTCTGGAAACGATTACTGGAGCGGCCACCAGGCGATTGATGCCCAATGTTTCCAGGGTGATTCCATCTTCGCTTCTGATTCTGGCGTTGTGATTTACGCGGGCCCGATCAGCGGTGGGTACGGCAACCTCGTTGCCATCGATCATCAAAATGGATACCTTACCCTTTATGCCCACTTAAATGGGTTTAATATAGTTTGTGGGCAGAGTGTCTCGCAAGGAACAGTAATCGGCTTCTGCGGGTCAACCGGTAATTCAACAGGAGCTCACCTGCATTTCGAAGTGCGCCAGAATGGCGGTTTTGTCAACCCCTGGCATGTATTGCAGTGAAAAGAATTGGGCCTACGTTCAAGCCCGCAATCGCGGGCTTTTTCTTATAATAGACTTGGTGGATCCACATCAATCCGCCAGCCCTCTAATTTTAACTGTTTTATAAGCAATTCAGGTCGGTTTCCTTTTAAAATGATCTGCCAACGATAATATCCGCTTCTTCTCCCAAAATATGGCGGTGCAGGACCAACCATCTGCAAAGTTCTATCTGCACTATCTACTATCAGTTCTGATAAATGCGAAGCAAGATCCATCGCCCGTTCTTCCGCTTTTTTATGGTTAAGATCACGTGTTTCAAAGCGAATAATGCGAGAAAAAGGAGGGTACTGTAAGTCTCTCCTGTGTGCCAACTCTGCTTGGTAGAATCCCATAAAATCATGCCCGGCCGCATGCTGTATCGCATAATGTTCCGGCTGAAAAGTCTGCAGAATTGCTCTTCCGCCTAATCGACTCCTTCCTGCACGACCTGCAACCTGTGTCAAGAGTTGAAATGCCCGTTCTCCTGCTCGGTAATCTGGAAAGTTCAGTCCCACATCGGCCATAATCGCACCCACCAGCGTAACCAGAGGAAGATCCAACCCCTTCGCCAGCATCTGGGTTCCAATAAGCACATCTGCATTATGTCGTTTGAAATGGGAAAGAATAATCGCTTCAGATTGTTTTCCAGCAGCCGTATCCGCATCCCAACGTAAAACCTGGGCTGTGGGAATCAGATCAAGGAGTGCCTGCTCTACTCGTTCTGTGCCCATCCCATATTGGCGGATACGTGTGCCGCCGCATTCGGGGCATTTCTTCATTTGGTTTCGTACATAACCGCAGGTATGGCACATCAAGCGGTGAGTGTCTTGATGAAATGTCAACGGAAAATCGCACCGTGGGCATTGGACTGTGTAGCCGCAATCCCTGCAGAAGATGATCGTCGCACTCCCCCGCCGATTTAAATAAAGTATTGCCTGCTGCTGCTTATCAATAACTTCTCGCAGTGCTTCCTGTAAAACCCGGCTGAAAATAGACCGGTTCCCCTTTTGCAGTTCTTCCCTCATATCCACAACTTCAACACTTGGAAGTGGCAAAAAGGCAACTTCTAATTGATCCTCAATGCTTCTATTTTGTGTAGCGATCCGTTTATCTAAATTGATCACTGTCCATTTATGATGTTGAGCTCGAAAATATAAATCCACATTTGGTGTAGCCGACCCAAATATGACTGCCGCCCCAGTGATTTGACCTAAGATGATAGCTGCTTCTGCGCTGTGGTACACCGGCCCCATCTCCCCTTGATAATAGGAATCATCATGGCACTCATCCAGAATGATCACACCCGGTTCTGGCAGTGGTGTAAACAGCGCGCTGCGCGGTCCAATCAACACAGAAAATTCACCCTTCCTCGCCCGCCGCCATGTGTCATAGCGTTCACCGGGTGATAACTTAGAGTGTATTACCCCAACCCTCCCGGGAAATCGGTCTAAAAATCTCTGAATGGTCTGCGGAGTAAGTGATATTTCTGGCACCAGAACAACAGCTTGTTTCCCTTCCTTTTCTGCTTGTTCCACCGCTCGCAAATATAGTTCTGTCTTTCCGGAACCAGTGATCCCCCGGATAACAATAGGGGAAGATTTAGGAGACCCCATCGCTTGCCGCATCTCCTGCCAGGCAGATAATTGATCTTTCGTCAATTGCGGTTTGGCTGTTCCCTCTGGTGAAAATTTCTCAACGGGATCCCGGACAGTCTCGCGAGAATTGACTTCAACCAGTGCGCGTTCTTCAAGATATCGAATATCTGCGGAGGATGCACCTGTTGATGCGTAGATATAAGATACGTCAACATATTTTCCCTCTTTAACTAGCAATTCCAGAATCTTTCGTTTTCGCTCGGATGCGGTTGATCCTTTTCGCCCCGTAACAATATCTTTAATAGAATCTATATCCAGTTCTGGATGAAGTCTGACGGTGTTGATGTGCTTTCTTGCGATTTTTGGTGATGGCAGGATAGGCTGGGAAGTAACCAACCTCTTCTGGATCAATGATCGTATCGATTTGCGCCAATTAATATGCCGGAAAGCATTGTTTAATTGCCGGCCCCGCAGAGCACCTCGCCGTGTGAGCATGTCAATTAAACGCCGCTGCAGTTGTGTTAAAGATGACTGGTCGACATCTTCTTGAAGAACTGCTTCATACAAAGTATCAGCACGCTGTCCCATGCCCGGCGGCAGCATGGCAGCTAAATATGCGGAAACAGGCCGAAAATACATTTTTGCTAATGCTTCTGCCAATTCGATATAATTCGAATTGACAGCCGGCTCTTCATCAAGCACCCCAGCAATCTCTTTTATCTCTGGATAATTACTATGTGTCTTCAGGCAAACTATGATCCCCTGCACCATCTGCTTACCAAATGGCACCTCAACCAGATGTCCCGGCTCTAAACGTTCCCGCCAGTTTATAGGGATCAGATAGTCAAATTGATCGTGTACTCTTGGTACATTGACAGCAATCTGCGCATATTGGGTCATCCCCTGCTATTCCTTCCTGAATTTCCTTTTCAGAGGACCACAGCCGCTGAACAATATCCCACAACAGAAGTCTTGTCACCAGTTGAATCTGCTGAGGTACTGTAATTAAGGATATGGGCTTTCTTTGCGCCCACTTTTTTTGTTAACCAAAGCATCACCGCAACAGCCGATGCGCCGCACGCGGAAGCGCTGCCCTCTCTTTCGGCAGATAAGACACCTTCAGGATTCATCTCTTTAATTTGTTTCAACATTTCAAGATCCATTACCTCCGCAATATCTAATGGGTAGAAATGCGAAAGATCAGTGCTTGCGATGATCACAAAAGATCGGTCCTTAACTATTTCAAACAACGTTTCAGCCGTTTGTTCGAGGATATGTGCCTCATGGCTGCGAACCATTAAAGGGAGTAATTTAAAATCCGCAGATAACGCCCGTTGAAGAAATGGCAGTTGGATTTCCAATGAATGCTCTTGGTCATTACTTACCTGATGGATCGGAATACTGTTTTTTTTCAGCACTTCCTCCAATTCAACCAATGCATCTATGTCCACTGACACTTCACCTAAAGGTGTACTGTATGCCTGATGGGCAGTTGTGATCAGGTCGCCTGAAAAATACTGGTGAAAAGGAGAAAGAACAACGACCAGGTCTCTCTTCTC
Organism: uncultured Pelolinea sp.; assembly: GCA_965195205.1. Taxonomy (GTDB): domain Bacteria; phylum Chloroflexota; class Anaerolineae; order Anaerolineales; family Anaerolineaceae; genus Pelolinea. Next base: position 59,507 of record CBDAFG010000098.1, read on the forward strand.
GCCTTTGATAGTTTTATAAGCGTAACCCGCTGTTCTCCCTGAAAAACGGTAGCCTGCATGCGGGGCAACAAGCCCAGTCACTTTCCCGTGGATATCTTCTTCTGTGATCTTTGCGTCATGGATAAAAGTGTCAATTTGGTGGCTGAGTGCAGCCGCTTCACTGGTATACCAGGTGCCTGCAATCGAGGAAGGGCGTGAAGTTGATTTAAATTCCATCATTATCTCCTAATCCTCATTATATCTTCATAAAAAAGGGTGGTTAGTCCATCCGATTCAAGTTTATTAGAAAGGAAGATAATGATGCGGGTTAAGCCGTCCAAAATTTTCGCCAATCAGTTCAAAATGCAAATGCGGTCCGCTGGAATTGCCAGTACTACCCATATATCCAATGATATCACCCTGAATAACATAAGAACCGCAGCCGACGGTCCACGATTCAAGATGAGCATACAGCGACTGAAACCCATTTCCGTGGTCAATCGCGATCACATTACCGTATCCCCAATCATTCCACCCCGCGTAAACGATCACCCCGCTGTCTACCGCATATAATGGATCATTTAGATCTCCTGCCACATCAATTCCCCAGTGGTTGATCTCCGGTGAGAAGTCATAACCTGATAAGTATGTTTGAACTGCCGGCCAGATGAAATCACCTGTGCCGACTGGTCCCGAATAAACAGGTGCGCATTTTCCGTCACCCCAGACTCCTGATTCAGCCGGTTCATCCCGTGTAAGAATAAACGCAGCGAAATTTGCGAAACCCTTCGAACCCCCGGGGGCGAATATCACCGTTCCTGGTTCAATGTTTGGGTTGGCATAATCGCCAATCGTTTCGTTCGACAGATTGTTTCCAGGCCATTCGATTATCACATCTGGTGTCACATTCAACCCATTTGAAACGCCATTTAATCCGTCCCCAGCGTTCCACGTATACAATACTCCGTTGACAGGAGGAATCGTTAGAATCTGACCGGGGTAAATCGCAGCAGGATTATCTCGTAGAACATTATAATTTGTCCACAAAATTGCCTCGGGTGTTAAACCAAAACTCTCCGAAATACCAAAGATCGTGTCTCCCGCAACCACTGGATACTCCTGAAAATCATACTGTGAAACCGCGGGAGCATCGGTATGCGTGTCAGAAGATTTTGTCAGCCCTTCAACGGGTGCAATACCCTCATATGCTGGTAGTGCCGGGTCAGATGTATTAGGTCCGCCTGCTCCATCAAGCACTTCAGCACTGCTTGATGTCATTTCTTCAGCAACAAAGTTGCCCTTCATCACCCATACCACTAATCCGATCAGTCCGATCGTGACCATGGCAGTTCCCGTACGCAGGGCAATATCGCCCAAACCCAAGCTCGTTACGCGATCCCAAAAACGATCCCAGCCAGCGTTAATAGTTTGCTGGGAATTATCTTTCTGTTCTTGTTGTGCAAGAACTTCTTTTTCTTCTACATTTCCATCCATTGATGGAAGATCTTCAAACATAGTAACCTCAAAAACTATCATACCATACTGGATAAGAAACGCGATTATATCAGATAAATCACACCATATTACCGTCCTCTTTGTCCAAGTGATATCACTTTACCGAGTACAAGCTGCAGATAGATAGTGAGTGTATCTCTGAGGTTAGGCGCGTGACAAGATTCGGTACCCTACTAAAAGAAGAAAATTTATTCTACTAATGCTAAGACCTGACAATTTATTTATTATTTGAGTCAGTTAAATAACAACTGAAGGAAATGCTTGACAGATCATCGTATGATATTGTATCTGATGCGTAGGTAGGGTCGATGATACCAATTACGACCGCTTTATTCCCTTCTATACTAATAATCAAAGCATCTGATCCATTGTGTAGTTCAAGATTTTGATCTCCAGGGTAAAAATTTAACTGGCGAGGGTTGCCAGACTTTGATTCTAAAAAAAAGAAAGTGAGTAATTCATCATCACTCTCCAACCTTTCCCATTCCTTAGGATAGATAAGTTTACATTCTTCTTTGTTAAATTGGATCGGTGTAAGCACACGCCCAATTGAAGCACTATAACCACTCTCATTTGCCAGATCTAAAAAATCCTGAGTATTTGCAAACCCGGCATCTTTTATTTTCTCCTGGCAGCCTGAGTCTCCCAGCATTTTCAAGGCAATTAACTCGTCATCTATTTCTGGAAATCTATTTACCGAAAATAAATCTGCCATTATTGGTGTGCCGCCGATAACTAAAATAAAAAATATTACTAGTCCTAATATGAACTTTTGTTTTTTATCATTATCATGAAAGATAAAGCTTTTAAGAAACTCTTCTCCCACAACCTTTTTCTTTTTTTTCTTACTTATGAAGTGCCGTGTATATGTTATTAATCCTATCGAATAATATAATAACAAGATCCAAGAGGGTGGTTGTGCATATCGATTCCCAGAGGCAAGTGCTAAACCATTTGACAAATGATAACCAATAAACACGCCGAGAGGGATGAGACCAATGTGTTTTTGATATTTGATCGTTGCTGTGATTCCTGCAGTAAATGTTAATAAATTAAAAATCAGGAAAATTAGGTTTGTACCTCTGTATAGATCAATATCATGATAACCTTGCCAAAAATGCTGGGTTTGTGGATTTGTCGAAGTGGGGAAAATTGAAAAGCTGGCGATTATATTGTTCAGAAAATGCCTTAGTATCATTGCTGATAATTCATGCAGTTGATCAACTGAAAAACCTGTATTTTCAAACAAGGAATTAAAAGGATAGTCAGTTTTTAGTTTTTGAATTTCGACCGCATCTTTTTCAAGATAATCAGGTTCCATTACTTCTGATTTTTTTTGGGATGCTAACAAATAATGGGGGCTACTTTCTTTCGAATCATTATTCAACAGTTTTGAATTATTGAAGTTTGATGAAATGCTAATTATTGCTGGAGAGTATTCAAAACCATTATATAGAGAATCTTTTTGGCTTGTGATTTTTTCATACCTTCGATTAATGACCGTACCTTTTTTTTTGATGAATGCCAAAGGATCATTGAATTTCACAGCGTTATAGATCATCCAAGGAGTAAGTGCCAGAGCTATTCCAACCAAAAATAAACATGCATATTTGAATAAGGTTTTTTTATTATGGAAGTAATTAACTATTATTACAAGTAATAGAACAGGAATTATTACAAGTGTATTCAATCTAAATAGAGCAGATAGGCCAAGCATACCTCCACAAATCAGGAATAGATTAGCCTGCTTTTTTGAATCTCTTTTAAAAGCCACAACAGCAGTTAAAGCAATGAGGCCTGTCCATAACACCATAAAAGGTTCTGAAAGAAGTGTCTTTGAGCTGATCACTGGAAAATCGCGCATGACCTGGATGGCATTGATTTCATGGATTACTGCAAGTAACGCAGCCATCAATCCAGTCGAACGGCTATGAATCTCTTTTCCTAATAGATATAGAACGGGTGGAAAAAAAGCCAAGACAACAATCTGGAAATTCATCATCTTTTCGTAAGAACCACCAGCAAGCCAGTTATTTAAACCTTCGAATGTCAGAAAAAGTGATTTATCGGTGGACCGAAAAATGCTGGAGCCAACGATGATGGATTCAGATAAAGTAAAATAAAGTTTCGCGTCACCGTTAGGATAAATCTCATAGTTTGGGGGTAACGGTCTGATATGCTCGCCGAGCTTTGTTGTCAACCGGCCTTCTGGGAATTCTATGGGTTGGTTTACCCAGAAGAATGCAGCACAAACCCATATGAAAACAAATATGATCTTATCGAGATTTCTTACTACATAATTGGGTGTTTTAGCTAATACCTCACCACAGAATTGTTTCACGATTGCAATTACCAGCCAAACCCCAACTACTTGAGCTGCCAGAATAGGCACACTAGCACTGTCTGTCCAAGAGCCATTGTTTAGTCTTGGATACAAAAATAATATTATTAAAAATATAGCGGATACAGAACATAAAACTATAGTGTAAGTAAGATTAATTGAAAGTTTCCATCCATTCTGGATAAAATAATCTAGGAGGATTAGAACAATCGCGATAGTCGTTATGAAAAGAAAAACTGGTAATAACCTTTCGATATAAAAGGGATTAATTTGAAAATTTTTTGGTACAAGCCAGCAAAATATTATTACAATTACAAAAAACAATGATAGCGAAAATTTCGTATATGGCAACGAGAAGAACACCTCCGCTTTAACAACAAACTTGTCCGGGTTCTTCTTTACATTTCGATATAAATGAAACGCGAAAATCACACCTGAGATAATAAAGCCAGCGAGAAGCAGCCTGTTCAGCGAATAATTAATAAAAAACGAGTTCTTCGAATCTGTAGGAATGTAAAATAGATACACACAGTTGGCAAGCCCAGAGATGATAATGGTCACCAAGAAAACCTTTAAAACAGCTGCCTTTCCTAACTTTGAACGCTTATTTCCCATTTTATGTATTTTTATCTCGCAGATATTATTTTGTGTAAGACTTTTTTAGATAAGCAAATTGGCTGTTTTTCTAATTTGGGTTATAGGCGGTAAATGTTTTTTCCAGAAGATATATCAGCGCTACAAAAACGATTATCCATATTACAAAAATCACATTAGCTGTAACTGGCGGCAAATAGACAACGCATATAGATACAAAACCAAAAACAACCCCCCCGATTTGCATTATTGCAACTGCCCGATTTTGGTCCCAACCAAGTGCGACTAATCGATGATATGTGTGGTCAAGATTGGCTTTATAGAATGGCAAACCTCTCAACATGCGCGAAATTGTCACCAAACTGGTGTCAAAAATCGGAACGCTGAAAAACATTATCGGGGAAAACCATGAGGATGCCTGGCTAAACGCCTTTGGGTGATAGATAATGGCAACAGCGGCCAGCATAAAACCCAAGCTTTGAGCGCCAGAATCACCTAAAAACATTTTTGCTGGTCGGCGGTTATAAAATGCCACACTAAAGCTGACACCAAAGATGATCGCAGACAAATAAGCCAGAGAAGACTGGCCTGAAACCATCGACAAGAAAAGAAAAAAGGCACCGATGATCTGGCATAATCCAATGGCCAGTCCATCCATACTGTCCACCATATTGAATGCATTTGTAATACCTACCATCCAAAAATAGGTGATGAAAATATCTGCCCAATAAGCCAATGTGCCATTCAATTGAATGAAAAAACTTTGGTTTTCTAAAAACCTCACGCGCACATCAAAGAATATTAAAATAGTAACCGCTAACAACTGTCCAATAAGTTTGTTTGGGGCATCCATGCCATACTTATCATCCCAAATCCCAAAAGAAAAAACCACAACTGCGGGCACAAAAACCCACAAGATTTCAACATGATCCCAAAGCTGGTTCAACAGGATCATTACTAATAGAGAAAGCATGATCGCAATACCGCCCGCCCGGGGAGTGGGTTTTTTGTGAATCTGGTGAGCGGTTCTCCCTGGATAATCGATTATGTCCAGTTTTTTTGCGAACCAAATGCTTGCAGGGGTGATAATAAAACCAACAAATAATGAGGATAATATCAGTAGAGCTAAATCGAAATAGTTTTGATCCAGGATCGTCACGTTTCCCTCAATGGTTTTATCTCATTATTATAAACGCTTATTGTTTTAGCAACGACTCTTTGAACAGAGTATTTACTGACAGCGATCTTTCGGCTTTCAGCGCCCATCCTGCGCATCAGTTTTTTATCTGATAACACACTCAACAACGCCTCCGCCAATGCCAGCACATCACGCGGCGGAACCAGTAAGCCGTTCAACCCATTTTCCACAACCTCTCGACATCCAGGAATATCGCTGGCCACCAGCGGACAACCGCAAGCTGCCCCCTCAATCAAACTTTTAGCCAACCCCTCACTATAAGAAGGCAGGCAGATAATTGATGCCTGCTGATAAACAGAAACCATATCTTCCTGCCAACCCCACCATTCGACAGCCCCTTTTTTCTGCCATTCCTGAAGCTGCCCGCGCGGGATGGAAGAAGGATTGCCATCGTCCACATCCCCAACCAGCACAAAGCGCGCCTTCATTCCAGACTGTCTCACCAATTCAGCAGCATCCACAAACTCTTTTACCCCTTTGTCCCACAGCATGCGCGCGGGCAGCACCACCAACGGACTTACTTCCGTGTGTGAAGCAGGTTTGAATTTATCCACATCCACTCCTGAACTAGGAATAAGGACACATTGCCTTTCAGATGCCAATTTATTGCCAACAAAAAAATTTAGATCGTGTTGATTCTGAAAGATCACCTGTGATCCTTTTAGCACCCTTTGATACAAGAATTCAACCACTGGTTTAACCAACCATGTGAAAAAATTATTGTTGGTAAAAACATAGCCCAATCCTGTAACTGCATTAATCACATGTTTGACCCCCGCCTTCCGAGCGGCGATAGATCCATACAGCACGCATTTAATCGTAAAATGATGCACAAGATCAGGTTCTTCGCGGCGGTATATCCGCATTAACCTTAAAATAGTTTGGTATTCTCTGAATGGATTGGCCCCCCGACGGGATAAATCAAATGCCTGCCAAGCATAACCATCATCCTGGATGCGCTGAGCGTACTTTCCCGCTGGCGACAGCAGCAGCACCTCATGTCCTTCATCACGCAGTGCTTCCGCCAAGGGCAGGCGGTAATTGAAAAGATACCAATCAGTGTTGGCAAACAGAATGATTTTCAAAATATATTAATTTTTTATCCTCTCGCATGCTGTAAATAATTCTCGTTTTTTATTGTCTGCAGATATAACCCCTCATATTATAACGCTGTTTGCTCAATCCGAAGTGTTCAACAACACGGTTTCGTATAAATCTTCATACTGCCGGGTGATTATTTTAATCTCAAAATTCTCTATGATGCGCTTGCGCGCCCGCCTGCCAAGTTCACACTTTTTGTTCAATGGCAAACAAAGAATCGCTATGATGTTTTCGGCAAGTGCCTGCGGGTTTTTTGGCGGGACCACTTTTCCTGTATCACCAACGATCAAAGCTGAATCTCCCACATCGGTCACCACACAGGGCACACCACAAGCCATTGCTTCCCCAATCACGTTTGGAAAGGCCTCAGATACCGATGAAGAGACATATACATCCATCGAAGAATACACACGTGCCATATCATTCCATACCCCCAACAATCGTGTACATTTATCAATGCCAGCCTCCTTAATCCAACCAGCCAATGCCTCATTCCGGGCATCCACCCCGTGCCCGCAGAATATGAAATATGTCCCGCTCGTCTTCTGGGCAACTAACCCCACTGCCTTCACCATTGAATGATGATCCTTCGTGGGATCGAAACGCCCCACGTGCCCCACCACCAATGCATCCGGTGGAATTCCCAGTTCCTTCCGGATTGCCAGGCGGGCTTCCTGGTCAGGCTTAAATATTTCGTTGTTAAAACCATTAGGGATCACACACGATTTTTTCGCATCATAGCCAATTTCCAAATGTTTTTTCATTGAAGATTCCGCGCAGAAAATAATTTTATCCGGCAGCCACCGCGAAAGATACGCTCCTGATTTTGCGATCCAGATCGTGCGGCGTTTTAGCAAAGTTGGATCCAATGAGTCATGATGAATGCCCCAAATAACGGGTAGTCCCACAATCTTTGCCGCAAGTCCCCCGATCAGGTTAGCGTGGTACATCCAGCAGTGTACAATATCAGAGTTTCCATTTCTTATTAGGTGAATTAAATGGTATAACGCTGGGGTGTTGATGTTTTTTCCACTCATATTTAATGATTCTACAACTACACATAATTCCTGCATTCTTTCCGCAGTTATTCCCAGAGGAGCAAGTGAAATAACATGATTATTATATTTCCCGTTATTTTTTAATAAATTTAGAAGCGATGATTCTGCCCCCCCCACACCTGTTCCTGTTATTACATGAAGAATAGATATTTTCTTTTTCATGCAATTGATTTGTAAATAAAAATAGGGTAAACAAATTCAATTATCATCTATCATCAAATTTGTAATGTCTAATTTTGTTAAATATCATCGCAATCCTATATCCTTTATAATATTTAATCCGCAATTTATTATATTATCATTTATCGCTGAATATATTCGAGCTAATTGTTTTTTATCAAACAGATACAAAATTATTAAATAAACTGTTGTAAAAATACACCCACTAAATATGCTAAATGCTAAGTTATTATGGAAAATGGGTTCCAACATTCTTGAAACAATTCCGGCTAATAAGCCTGTGAAAATTGCAATAGACGGAATCAAGAATAATTGATTTATGGATATATCTACAAATGATTTTGATTTATGTAAAAATTTAACTATGCCTATTGTTAACATGATATCGGTTGCAAGGGCAACTCCGCCAATATTGAAAACAAATCCAAAGATAAATAAAGATACAATCAATGAGATTAGCTGATAAAAACGTATCTTTATAATTATTTCCGGCTTGCCAATTGCAATAAAAAGAGAGCTAACTGTTTTTATCATTGGGTCAAACAAGGTGAATATCAACATATAGCGGAAAGCCTCAAGAATCGGAAGCCATTTTTCAGTTAAAACAATCAGTATCAAATCCTTGGATACTAATGCTAGCAACCCTGCCAGAAAAAAGCCACTTCGTACCAAAACAGCATTTATTAAGAAATAAGCTTCCGATAATTTATTCTTGTCTTTTTTTAATTCTGCATATATCCCTGTGGCAACTGGGCTTATTGGATTCGAAATAATCGACGCAGGGTATGATGCTAGTTGATAAGCTTTTGAGTAATAGCCTATTGCAGTCTTTCCTAAAAACATGGCGGTCCATAAATCATCAACACGATCTAGCACATCAATCAGGAATCTTGCAGTTACAGATTTTAAGCCAAAATTAATGAAATATCTTACTATATCTTTTTCTAAGCCAAACTTGGGTAGCCAGACGGGATTCCATAAGTACAAGAAGCTAATATATAAAAGTGCTGTAATGATATTGCTAGATAACAATGCCCACAAATCCATATTCTTTGAAGCGAGAAACACCGCAATAATCAGACTTAGGCTGACATCCAACATTTTTATCATTGCTATTCTTTTATGATTGATTTCTCTTTTGCGAATTATCCGCGGCGTTTTGGTTAACTCATTACCAAATGTCGATAAAATTAATACTGTAAATGTTAAGCGAAAATCTATTTGTGTTTTGCTTGTAAAAATTAGCATACCCATAAATAGTAACAAAGACCAAAATACAAGAAATATAAATTTTAATGTAAAATGTACTTTAGATGCCTTTTCTACATTATTTGTCTCTTTGCAGTGATGCATGAAAGCTGAGCCCATCCCAAAATCGGTTATGCCAACTGATATCATCACGATAGACAAAGCTGTTGCATAAACACCAAAAATATCTACAGGTAATAATCGCATTAATACAATGAATTTAATAAAGTTCACTATCATTGTGAAAAAGCTGCTAAAAATATTCCAGTATAATGAAGTGATACCACGTTGTGATATGCTTTTTTTCATGATTTTTATTTATATCTTAGATTAATTCTAAAGTGGAGCACCTTCCAGACATTATCCCATTAATATATTTATTACAATAACCAGTTCGTATTTTGTGCTTTTTTCTAAATACATATGCGAAATAAGGGCGATAATTTTAAAGATACAAATTCACATTTGACTCTACTGAAAAATGGCTCAACATGCCCCTTAAGTTGGATGAAGAAAGCTTAATAACAAACTTTTACAGATGCTCTTACAAGAATACGGGGCTTTTCATGCATACAGTATGAGACGTTTCGTGTTTGTTATCAGAATACTCAGCTTTTTCAGTAAAATCATATTTGTAAATAAAAATATTATTGATTTATTTTTTTTGATGCCATGAATGCGCCATTTTTATCCACATTGATAAACCCAAAGCAACCATACTCATTAAATAGGCATATCGAAATCGATAAAGACTACCAATGTTTGGTATTGCAAAAGCAAATATAATTAGCATGCTACTACAAAATATAAACAACAACCATATTTCAATATATTTTCGCCAATGCCATAAAGCAGGTAAAACACCGCATAGCGCAAAATATACAAAGACCATTTCCATCCCAGATTCTCTACGCATCATTGTGCTTGACGCTTGACTGCCGCTTCCAATCCAGTGTTTAGGAAATGGCGCAAGGTATGCAATTTGAGTAGCGCGAGGTAAATATCTTATTGCATCCAAAGTGTTGTGAAATTGGATTTCAATATCAATATTGCTGGCATTATTGGCAGATACTGTTTTCCAAGTTTTACTTGTTTTCCATCGGGAATAACAAAATGCGCGCATCTTATCATCAATAAAACCAGGCACCCAGGGTAATTTTTGCCATGAAAATTTATCTGTAGAAGATGATTCGAGCTCAGTATATATAGATTTTGAGCTTTGATTTAATGCTTGTTTAATCTTGTTATTTGAGAGGTTGTTTTCTGTGAATGGAGTAGCAATTAAAACAAATGACCAGACTGCCAACAAAACAATCAGTATTTTTTGCCATTTGATTTTATATTGTTTATATTTATATAGAATAACCACAGTAATAACAAGACCAGAAGTAATCGATATTGCTTGGAATATCTGAACGAGATATGGACGCACAAGCCAAATTAGAGTAAAACCAAATATAATATATAGTAAAGTTCTAATAAAAATTAACAATTTTAAATGAAATAATCTATGGCTTAGACTTATCCAGCCATAAATGAATAACAAGCTCCCTAAAACAGCATAATTATCATTATGCATTTGAGCAGTCCAGGTTAACGAGGATGGAAAAGCAACAAACGGCAACACAGCAAGCAGCGCTGTTTTCCAGTTACTCGTTAGCAAATTTATAATTCTCAATAAAATAACCCCTGCCGTTGCATGAAGTGCCGCATTTAACGGAAGTATTGACCATGGTTCAGGTGTAATTACCACATAAAATATTGACATTATGCCTACCACTAGTTGACCATTTGGTAAAAGAGACCATGCAGACCACCCATTTTCGACAATTTCATTTGCAATAGATGCTGCTTGATTATGAAAATTAATATAATCCATACCACTGAGCAGACCATGGCCTGCATGCCAATCCGGAAATATATACGGAAGTGTGAACAATTGAATTGATAAACCAACTGTAATTGTATATAAAAAAAACAAACCCCATATTTTATAAATAACCGAATTAGATATTTGTGTATTCATATCATTAACCCGTAAAAACAAAAACCCAATCATTTTGTCATATATAATCTTTGCTATCTTACCACAACACATATTTGCATCATCAAATCAAAAAATTACCACTACCCGCAAATTTAAGAAGGCCCCCTTAAAAATCGATAAGATAAGAAATTAGAAGTATAAGATGGTAATAAATATTCAACCCAATTAAAGTTTCAAACAATACGTGGGTTCTCACAAAGCAGTAGCTCTTAGCGTAAGCAGCAAAAGAACGGAATTTGCATCCCAACAACATCAATAAATGGATCATTCATTTTAAAGCTAGAGGTAATTAGATCTTTGATTGAAAACAGAAAGATAATGATAGTAAGAAAAGCATACAACGCATAAAACGGCGGTTGGAGCAAAAGGAGGTCGAAATAGCACTGCTGAAAAATTTTTATAGTTGGACCTATTAGGCACAGCAGAAAAGACAGTATTCGTGTAAGCGCATCAAGAAAAATAAGAGCTATACCGGTGCTTAGAACTGATCGGATTATCAAAATCAAGATGGAATTATCACCAGAAAAAAAGTTTCGTTAGAAGACAAATACGCTTATTTACGTCCTACATTGTATGAAATTGCCTTTACACACCCGTAATACGGATATTCGCGTGTAGTGCATGAACTCAAGAGAGAATATGGGCAGGCTTTGTTTCATCACAGAAGACCACGCTATGTATCATGCTAGGTTGTACTAAAAATAGGGTGCACCACAAGAACACAAGTTTATCCTCTCATGATAATATAGATCATCATTAAATATGTCTTTGAATATAATGTCGCTATTTTACTGTAAAAAACAATCAAGATTATATATTCATTAAATATGATATTATCTTTTCAAGAAAGGTGGCACATGCTTAACGATCTACCAAACATTTTCATTCTTGGTGCGGCAAAATCTGGTACAACTAGTTTATTTAATTTATTGAAACAACATTATGAAGTTTATTTTCCATTTGCTAAAGAAACCGCTTTTTTTAGTAATGATGATTTTTATACTAAAGGATTAAACTGGTATTGGAAAACATATTATAAGAACAAGTCGCAATATCCTATTCGTGGAGATGCATCTCCTTATTATCTTTACTGGAGCAAAAAAGTCGCACCACGTATTAGGCTGGTTTATCAAGAAAAAGCCCCGCGTTTTATTTTGATTTTTCGTAATCCCATGCAGCGCGCGTATTCTTTTTATTGGCAAGTTGTCAGAAATCAAAAAGAGCCCCTTTCTTTCAGGGACGCATTAGACGCAGAGGAATCTCGTCTTGAAAAAAACAAAGAAAGATTGTATTCAACTGGATCAATGACATGGGGATATTTCCGGGGGGGCTTATATGCTGCTCAATTAGAACCATTTTTAGAATTATTCCCTTACCGTCAGTTTTTATTCCTACTCCAGGAAGATCTTAAGGATGATTTTGATAACACCATTCAAAAAATATTGACTTTCCTTGCCTTAGACAAAAAAGAAAAACTTAAAAAGATGAATAGCAATATTTCATCATTGCCACGCAGTTCATATATTAATTCATGGCTACGAAATAAGTGCGGATTAAAAGAGATGTTCAAACCTATTCTTCCATTCAAATTTCGGCATCGTTTAAAACGAAAAATAATTACATTAAATTTGAAACCTTTCACATACCCCCCGATGGACCTAGATATATATAATTATTTAAAATACCAATATCGGGATGAAATAATTAAATTGGAAAATATTATTAACCGCGATCTATCCCATTGGTTAGATTGATATCAATATCAATATTTTGCAGTTAGAATAACTAACAAGAAAAATTGGCAAATTAATTTATCCGTATTATCTCTAATAAATATAAATAATTAGTTTAGGGAAAACCAGTAAAATATTTGTGTATAATTAGGAACAATAAACGCATAATGGGGTCGACGCTTATACAGAGAAATATTAATATCTAAACTAAGGAGATAATATTATTATGTGGCAAAAATATTTACCTAATTTTTTTATTTTAGGTGCCGCAAAATCCGGAACAACTTCACTTTACAACATCCTTATTCAACATCCTCAAATACATCTTTCGTTTATAAAAGAGGTAATGTTTTTTAGCCATGATGATAATTATCAACGAGGTTTCGAATGGTATATAAAAACCTTTTTTTACGATTCAGGAAGTTTTCCTTTACGTGGAGAAGCTACACCTCATTATCTCTACTGGGCAGAAAAAGTCGCACCTAGGATTGCTTATCATTTTCCAGATAAAAACAATAAATTCATAATTATTCTTAGAGATCCCGTTGCTAGAGCTTACTCGTGGTATTGGAACATGATAGAAGAAGGTAAGGAGAATTTATCTTTTGAGAACGCTTTGGCAACTGAAGAATCCCTGATAAGTG
>CBDAFG010000099.1:0-48507 GCA_965195205.1 uncultured Pelolinea sp.
ATTATGTGCGCCCTCATATTTCTTTGGGTATGCGCCCACCGCTTATTGACCAGGTGTGACATTTTAAAGTGTATATTGCGGATAAGCTTATTCCAAAGAAACTAATTGTTATCAGTTTTCTTCAGGCGTTAATTATATTCAATTCGCTATATCTTTAAAAGATCGTTGAACAACGACAATCCCAATCAAGCACATAATTCCACCAATGGTCTGAAGGTTTGATGGAATCTCCCGCAGAATAAATATCCCTAAAATCGTCACAACCAGCGGCTGTCCAACCAATGCGACTGAAGCAGCGGCTGCGGGCAATTTTCCCAATGCGTCATTAACCAGGTACCATCCAAAAACCTGGGAACTAAGAGACATCAAAAAGATTAGTAAATATCCTTGAAGGGAAAGTGCTTGTTTCAATGACCCCGATGCTAAACCAAAAATAAATAACAAAATTGCGCCGATTAACGAAACCAGCCATGAGTATCGTAAACTCGAAATTCTCATGCGCGCTTGTTGCGTGATCAGGATGTACGCCGCATAGGAGATGCCTGACGCAATGCTTAGCATGTTTCCAAGAAACTGCTGGCTATTAAAGGAAGCGCTGCTGCTCCCAACCAGAAGAATTGATCCAGCGAGAGTCAGACCCAACCCCCACCAGTAAAATTGATTCTGCTTTTTTCCAAGTACCAACCACCCAAATATTCCTACCCAAATCGGCGCTGTATTATCGAGCAGTGTGACAATTGAAGCAGATGTGTAATTCAATGCGGAACACCATAAACCGATATTGATCGCGAATGCACTCCCCCCCAACAAAACCCATAAAATTGATTTGTCCTTACCCTCAATTGATACCTGATTTTTGTTTCCTATCAGTACTGGCAGCGTCAACATCACGCTCGCAAACAAGAGTCTGTAAAAAGCCACCAGAGTGCCATTTGCCCTCACAAATTTGACAAACATGGGTCCGGTCCCTAAAAACAAAACCCCGATAGCGATCTTAAATAACGCTTTTTTATTTAACATATCCTGGTCTGCACGCATATAACATTCTTTCAGTCTAATCAAGTTAAAGACATCCCCCATTTTACTGGAAATGTTTTGCCAAAAAGACGATTTTCCAAGCTGGATTATTTTTTAGATATAATAATCCTTTCATATTATTCCCTAACGGAGAGCAGATGGCAGCAAAGAAAAATAATGTCCCCTCCAGGATAAAAGCATTGCGGCTTTTTCATCAAGATGGCATCATTGACATAATAAGCGGTGCGGTGCTGGTGAACTTTGGTTTTGACATCCTCAACCAAAGTGAAACCACATCTCTTTATACCTGGATTCCGGTCCTGCTGTTATCTTCACTGAAAAACAAGACCACCCTCCCACGGTTAGGATACGAATCGTTGGGCGGGGATAAGAATCAAATCAAGCGGTGGACTTTTTATCCTGCCGCCGGCATGGTTCTTGCCATGGTGGTGCTTGGTATCTTCACCCTGGGCGACCGTATGGATTTTCAAAACACCATCATCTTGCCTTTTCCTGGGAATTCCAAAAATCTTATCAGCAGTTCCATCCTTGCATCTGCACTTTTTATCGCCGGATACCTGATCTCTTTGAAAAGGTTTTATGTGTATGCGGCAGTTGCATTAGGTGCAGGTTTGATCAGTTATCTCTTCTTACCGGTCTATTTTCCCTTCTTTTTAACTGCAGGCGTTATGGTCGCTTATGGAGCCCGCCTGATGATCACTTTTATGCGCGCTTACCCCTTGGATGATGGAAGAAAAAACAATGAAAAATAAGGATTGGATACTATTCTGGTTAACCGGATTGATCTGGGGTACCTCCTTTTTATGGATCAAGATCGCCGTTAATGACGTTAGCCCAATCGTGCTGGCAGGTTCCCGCTCATTATTTGGCGCGCTTGGATTGGGTTTAATTGTTGCGCTGAACAAACAAGCGCATGTCAGTTGGAACATTCTCAAGAAGCGATTATTCGATTTTCTCTTCCTGGGTTTTTTCAACATAGCGCTCCCCTGGATCCTGATCTCATGGGCAGGGCAATTCCTTGATTCCGGCACATCAGCGATCCTCAATGGAACTATGCCGCTGTTCACTATTCTTCTCTCACCTATCTTTATTAAAGATGACCGCATCACGCTGCCGAAAATCGTGGGGCTCGTGATTGGTTTTATTGGTGTGGTAATTCTTATTGCACCCAGCATCCAGGGCAAATGGAGCAGCAGCCTGCTTGGACAGGGTGCAATTCTCATTGGGACTTTTTCTTATGCATCCGCAACCATATTCGCCCGTAAAAAAACGCAGGGTCTGCCAACACAAATGCTGGCATTTCTTCAAATGTCTTTCGGTTCAGCCATCATCTGGGTGACCGCCTTATTCACGGAAAAACCAATCGTCCTTCCTCAGTTTCCAATTACCTGGGTGGCCTTGTTGTGGCTTGGGTTATTAGGATCCTGTATCGCTTACATTTTTTATTTTTATCTTCTACATAGTATCGGCCCCACTCGTGTGTCCATGATAACTTATATTCCCCCTCTGGTTGCGCTGATTTTAGGTGTGGTCTTTCTTAAAGAACAGTTTTACTGGCAGTCACTGCTGGGCGCTGTATTGATCTTCTCAGGTATCGCTATTGTGAACCTGAAGAAAAAAGCACCGCAAAAAGCCTGATTCTATTGTTTTCCTTTCCGTTAGAGTAATTGCGGCCATATTCATCACACCCTTTAATACTCCTTCTTTATAAAATTCCAAGCACCGTGGTGCAGCGAAGGAAAGAAATTAACAACCATTGGATATTGTCCCGTTATAATTACGCCTTCATGGATAGAACAGCCGAAAAAACATCACCACTGCAGGAATTCCTGCTGGGTATAAAGGGTGAACTGCCGATCCTTCTGGGTGTCACGCCATTTGGCATGATCTATGGTGTGTTGGCAACCAGCGCAGGATTGGCTGCATGGGACGCGCAGATGATGTCATCCGTCATTTTTGCCGGCTCATCCCAATTCATGCTTGTTCAATTTATCAACCTGGGTACACCCGCGATCATGATGATAATAACTGCTTTCGTGATCAATCTGCGGCACGCCTTATACAGCGCATCCATCGCCCCTTACATTCAGCACTTATCCCCTTTATGGAAATTCATTCTTTCGTATCTCCTCACTGATGAAGCATACGCGGTTGCGATCATGCACTTTCAGGACACATCAAGCAGCAAAAATAAACACTGGTTTCTGCTGGGATCCGGAGTGGCACTGTGGAGCTGCTGGCAATTAAGCACTGCAGCTGGTATTTTCCTGGGAGCGCAAGTACCGTCGAGTTGGGGTTTGGATTTCACGCTTGCGCTGACCTTTATCGCACTTGCTGTTCCTGCGATCAATGATAAAGCATCTTTCCTGTCTGCGCTCAGCGCGGGCCTGACAACCATACTAACCAGAGGACTGCCCTTTAAACTCAACCTGATTGCAGCCGCGCTGGTTGGGATCACCGTTGGATTGTGGAGTGATCAGCGATGAGCAAGATCTGGATCGTCATGCTTTCTGTTGGGATTCTCACCTTCCTGACGCGCCTTTCATTCGTCTATCTGCTTGATAAATGGCAGCCGCCAGACGTGATCACCCGCTCGCTGCGCTTTGTGCCCGTAGCCGTGTTAACCGCGATCATTATTCCGGAAATGGCCCTGCAAAACGGGGAGTTGGTGTTGTCATTGGATAATATTCGCCTACTGGCAGGGATCATCGCGATCCTGGTTGCCTGGCGGACAAAAAGCGCCCTGTGGACGATCGGTGTGGGAATGGTGTCTTTCTGGGCGCTTAGCTGGCTGCTGTAAGCAATTTATTCTTTCTCATGAGCCAAAGTGCGATTAGAAGAAATACTAACCCAACTCCATCAAACAGAATAAAACGGGTGAGCGTGTGCTCTATTGGTGAAGGATAGGGACCGCCAAACCACAAGATGCTTGTTTCCCCAATTAAGCCGACCGCCTGCATGATGACCGCCTCTATCAATGAAACACGGTGCTTTATCGGGTTCGCCAGCGCGAACGCATAGGGCACATTCCACATGATGAACAGCAAACCGAGCGCCTGCACGATCTGTTCACCCGCGGCGCCTTCCAATCCAAACCCAAATATATAAGAGGATGGGTTTATAAGAAAAACACTCGCGCATTGGATATTAGCGAGGAAGACAAAACCGATAAGAACTCGAGCCATTAGCATGCCTTTATTTTAACAAAAAAAGTACAGCACAATTAAGCTGCACTTTGGAGTTCTTTTTCCAGGTGGGCCGGTAGGATTCAAACCTACGACCAGGCGGTTATGACATTATTTCAGTAAGGATACTAAAAACATGTGTTGTGTGGTTAGTGTTTGTACTTACAACGGTTATCTCTTTAAAAAAATTCGGATATGAACAAACAATTATGAACCTATATGCAAAATAAACTGCCACCCCTCACCACTCGCTTCCGCACCATCAATGAGCGGAAGGGTTAATTCAAGTTGATGTGTTCCACTCCATGGGTATTCACCTTGGAACCCCTCGGCTTGTACCTCAACCATCTGATCCCCAGCCATTTTCACATCAACCATTAGTTGTTCAGCACCTTCTTCTCCACCACAAATGCCACCAATCAAAATATCCATATTGAAACTCACAGAATATGTTCCCCAAACTTCTTCCAATATATTTTCGTAAAATATAGCATTCGCACCCTCAATGGTATAAGGTTCCTCGATAGAAACAACCGAAAATGGGATTTCACCAATAGAAAATGGTTCAAGCCCCACCGCTTCAGCTGGGCCGACCAACAACTGTAATTCAAGTACACCCCAAGCCTTCACATCGACTAGCGGTTGCTGGTAGATCAAGAGAGGCACCGGAAATCGCGGTAGGGGTCGGTGTAGAAATCATGATGCTCTCTTTTTCTGGAGAAGGCGAAGATTTTGAAGATGGTGAACAAGCCGAAAGTATTAAAAAGAAAGGGATCAATAAATTGACAAATTTCCAAGACATAAATAAATCCTCTATTTTAGATATATTTATTTATATTATACACACATATAGAGATTTTCTAAAAGAAAGTGGGAGAGGTCAAGAAATAAATTTTTTTCTTGCATAGAAAAAAGCGATTTTAATAAAAAAGCTCCTCGCCCTGGACTCGGACCAGGAACCTAGCGGAAGGCATCTTTACTCTTGTAGGTAGACAATTTTCATGCTTCAGTAAAGGGGCTCATGAACAGGCGGATAATAGCATGATTCCAGTAAGGATATAAAACACGCACTTTATCTAGTCAGTGTATTCACCTTCGTTTCTGAGGAAGAGCAGCAACGATGATAAATAGAATTGCTATCGGACCAAAAAAAGCCCCATATATTTCAAAAATCTGTTCAATCTGTAAAGGATTGGGTAAGATTGATGTTGAATAGAATATGAAAAGCAAGATCACCATAATAAAATTTCATGGTGTTTGGCAAGATAGCGGGTAAATATATGCTTGAATAAGGCTTGCAAAAACCGAACCAATTTTATTTAAACACTTCATGGGAATTATGCACGTAATGAAGTAAATTTCCTTTTCGAGTGAATTGTATTTCCCGAATCATTTATTTATGCAAAAGTAGCAACACAATTAGAATTACCAGCAGTAGCTGGCATTGCTGATGATTGTTATAAATTAGTTATTGAAATAGGATTTCCATTGTATAATTAAATTGCATTCAAGTAGATTTTGGTTCTTGTTTGGTATCTACTCTAATGTGTTTCAGGTAAAGGAATGCCTTATTATTTACCGATCATATGATTTTTACTTTACTAATTGATGCAATGATTTTTTTTAGAGGTAATATGACAAAAACCGAAGAGAAAAAAACTAAACCCGAATCAGATAATCTAACCGATCGCAGAATACGACCAGATCGAAGGCATAGCACTACCGATGGCATAACCGATCGCAGAAAACAACTAGATCGAAGGGGCGGCATAACCGATCGCAGAATACGACTAGATCGAAGGCATAGCACTACCGATCGCATAACCGATAATCCAGCCGATCGCAGAGCACAACCAGATCGAAGGGGCGGCACAACCGACCGCAGAAAACAACCAAATCGAAGGCGCAGCATAATCGATGACATAACCGATTACAGAATGCGCTATTCCGAAAGCGTAGCATAACCGATTACAGAATACGCCATTTCGAAGGCGTCAAAGCGAAAAGGGAATGGTAAAAAAAGATTTACCCTCTATTTTCGTTGCTTAAAATCAATCTCTTAAACAAAGGTCCCGATTACGTGCGGATCATCCGGTTTATTAATCTTTATTTCGTTATCAATTACCTAAACCCGTTTTATTTCTTTTGAAAATATATTTGTTGCTAATGGATGCATCAAAGCGCCTTCGCCAATATCATTGGAACTCTTGATCACTTACTGCTTGGCTGCTCTGGTTTCACTCAATGCATTTTCTGCCTTTTTAAAAACCTTTTCGAGTTCCACGGGATTGATCCGATCTTTTCCGTGTCTGCTTCGCTTTCTGGGGCAACCCGATTCAAGCCTACAACCAGGCGGATTTGAGCGTAATTCCAGTTAGGCTACATTTTCACATATTATTAATCGAGATATTAATCGCCGACCTCACGGACACACAAAATAATCCGATAGTACCAAAAACAAGATACAAATATTGAAATAATTCGAGTTAATGAACAACAGTCACAGAAAGAAATACATTAAACCCCTCATATTCACTATCTGCATTAATCACTAAACTCACTTCAGTCCCATCATCCATAGAGGCTGTTAAAATGCTTCCGTCGCCAGAGTGCATGGAGAGATCTATCTCCCAACCATATTCAGACAATTCTTTTTCATAGAAATCAAAGACTTCGCCAACCGTTTCTACTGGAACTGCATAAAAAACCTGAAAGTCTTTTGGTTCTTCCTGCCCCATTTCCATAAAGTACAAGCGAATAGACCCATCGATGAGAGGAAAGTTCTCTGGATCTTTTCCGCCAACAGCTTCAGGAAGTTCTTTCATTTCCGACGCGGTGTTAGATTGCGATTGATCGGATGTTTGACCGGGTGGATGCGCTTCTGATTTCGGTCCGCACGCGTTTAACGATAACATCATCACAATAAGTACCCATATAAATAATAGATTCTTCTTAGACATCATTTCCCTCCAAATATTATTAACTGCACAGCATATTGAGTAAAGCCTGAATTCCACGCCAACATAAAATTACCATCATCTTTTTCAAATGGGCGAAGTAATTTTGGTAATATTTTCTAAATTATAGCATTTTCGGCTCCACATTGCCATAATTTTTACGTACCAATTATTATGAAACACAATAATTGGTACAGCAAACAAGCCTCCAAAAACACACTAAGGCAAACACCGGTCGTCAATTACACCTTCTTACGATAAGAAATTTTCATACACATCTTAATACGGATATTTTACCGAGAGCTTCATCACCACATATCGTGCCGTTCTGATGATCTTCGCAGCAAGAAAAACATACTTCAAGCGGAATGTCTTGATTTGCTGCCTGTATTCTGAAAAGTGTAGAGAATCAAACTTGAACTGCAAAAACAGATTGGATGCAAGTATCATCATCTGAAATACGGCTTCATTTGCCCAAAATGATTTTAGTAAAAGATGTCCAACCGCCATATCATACTTGGCTTCCTTGATGTAATTCTCAACATTGCCACGCTTTTCGTTAGAAATGACCACTTTTTCTGAAGGTAGTTCGGTATTGGTTACAAAGAAAAAGTATTGGTATTCGTCCCCGTCGTATGCAGCCTTATTTTGTATTAAAGATGCTGGAAGTAATCGTGACTCTGTAAATGGGTGGACAAAGTGGAAGATAAAAAATGGAGAACAATTATCAGAAATTAGAAGTAGTTATTTAAGAATATCGGAAACAGATAAAAACAAAAACGAAGAAGGTTAGTAAAAGAATGGAAAAATTATTGGTTTTTTTGAAAATTAGTAAGTAAAAATTGAAATGAAGTCTGCACTAATTAGCTTTTATCGAGTGGAAAGAGTGATTTTGAACTCTGTTCCTCGATCAGGTAATGAATCTACAGAAATTGCCCCGCCAGACGTAGCATTTTACCTAAAATATGGGCCCGGTAGGATTCGAACCTACGACCAGGCGGTTATGAGCCGCATGCTCTGCCGCTGAGCTACGGGCCCGAATGGGCAGAAAAAATTATAACATGGATAGTTTTTTCAAAACACCATATTCGTTCGGTAGAAAACAAAAGATGTTGGGTTGAAAGAACACAACCCAGCCTACGGGCGAACCATATAATTAATCAATGAAATTAAAATGGGCGTGGATTTCCACGCCCATTTCTGATTACAGTAATTTATCTCTTATGAGAAGATGTAATCTATCGCTTGCTGCAGCACCACATCTTCACCAGAAAGCACACTGTGCTCGTCCACAGGAATGCGGATGGTGGGCTGAACGCCCTCACCTTCAAGGAAGATGCTGCCGTCCGGCAGTGTAAAGCGTCCGGTGGGGATACCAAACTCGATCCCTTCTGGCAGTAAAAACTCACCGCGTGCGGTTTCCCCTTCCACCCCGGCCGTCGGGAACTGCCCCATCACCACCATACCCGGCACCTGGCTGAATCCATATGACTCGATCTCACAGGCACTGAAGCAGAATTGGTCAACAAGCAGGACCATCTTGCCAAATGAATATATATTCTCATTCGGATAGACTTTGTCACGCGGTCCATCCGGCTCAAATTGGCCGGTTTTATCGCTGAAATACTCTAATTGTCCAAGCGGAATATCCTGGTCATAGAGAAAACCCGCTAACCCCAACGGCGCACCACCTAAATTCAGGCGCATATCAATGATAATGCCGGGAACTCTATTTTCTTCAAAGGTAGCTAAAGCATGTTCAAAAATGCGAATTATTAATCCCAGATCATCAGAATTTGAGTTGATTTTTATATACCCCACCCCGGATGGCAGCAGTCTGGCTTCTGCCGGGAGTACAAACATATTATTATAATAACCGCCAAAAAATATTTCCCTCCAGCTATCCATCTCATCAAACGAAACCATTTGGGCGATTTCGGATTCTCCGCCCTGGTTCTTGAAGGTTACTGACGCGGGATCACCGATGCCTGCCCGCGTAAGAAAGACCGTCTGTTCATAACGTTTGCCATAATTGGTAGATTGGGGCTGGAAGGGCTGCACTTTTTCCAGTGCGTCACCCACCAGGTCGCCGTTGAATTTTTCGATCTCAGCTCCCACCTGCATGCCAGCCAGGTCCGCAGGCCCGCCCGGCAGGATGAACACAACGATCACGCGCCCATCGTCCAATTCACGCACCGCAAATCCATAACCACCAAACAGGTTATCGTGATAATACTGGTAGTCAAAATCCCCGCCGTTGACGCCCACATGGCCGTCATTGAAAACCATGCTGAATTCCCGCAGCGCAAGATAATACCCATACGCGTCCTGTGCATCTTCCGCTTTGGCAATCTTGGGCTGCAGGTTCGCATAAACTGCGTCCCAGTCGGGCTGTTTTCCTTCAAACCCATTAAATGCGTATTCTTTCCGCACCACTTCATAAAAAGCGTCAAACGCTTCCGTATATGAAAGATCAGAGAAATCCTTAACCGCGATGTCATCCGACTCATACAAGGTGATATCTACAACCTGGTCAGTGATAAAAACAAAGGGTGACTGGTCCAGGTCAACCACTGAATAACCAGCAGGGACAGGTACCACAGCATCATCTTTGGTAAACAGCAGCCCATCCGCCCCAAAATCACCGGGGAATTCCTGGTCACTGTCTGCCGCCCAGATAACTAATTTGCCGCCTTTAACCTCATCCTGATTCTCAGAATCTGTCTTCACGGATGCCAGATATCCCGGCCATCCCAATGAACGGTCATCCCCTTCAGAGAAAACACCGCCGGTCAGATTCGGGTTATAGGCCACTGTAAAAATTTGCAACCCTTTTTCTTTCTTATTGTCATTGTCCACATCGTTAAACTCCCCTGCCGGAACTGCGGGCAGAGATAAACGGTACGTCGCGCTGTCATTCTCCGCATCCAGGTCCATATACCCCAGCACCTGGCTTTCTACTGGTAATTCCCATTCTTTATCACGCAGGACAAACCCGGTCATATCGAGAAGGCCCACGGCATGTGCCACGTAATACGTTTCAACCACAAAATCATTAGTGTATTCAAACCCGCCAGTAATCAGCACCGGACCGGAGGGAACCGCATCTCCCACTAATTCCTCATCTCTGTCCCCTAAAAAAAGGTCAACCAAACTACAGGCAGAAAAGAGAAAACCAGCGATGATGGTACTTGCTAATAAGGACAATGTTCTTTTTTTCATAAATATACTCTCCTGAAATTATTGTTCGATTCAGTCAAATTGTATCCCACCAAACCGCCTGATTATAAATACGCGAACCCCAACTGGTCTAAATCACATTAAAGTAAAAAATGTATTTATGGATATCCGTTGAAACCTGAAAAATACACTGGGCAAGAAGTATCAGGGAATAAACCGCGCATCCAGCATACGCCGCCCAACGCGCCCATCTTTTTTTACTGGTCAGCCCTAAAGTTAATATTTCAACACCGCTAAGAACAGTCGCGTACAAAGGTATTAACAGCGGCAGCAGATAATGGTCCGGCTTGGGCGCTACAAACCACATCAGATAAACACCTATCGTCACAATCCATGCCAAAAATAGCCAATAACTACCCCGATCAGGGATGACAGCTGCTGCCAAACCAAGCAGCAAGAATAACATCAAAGGGAACCAGGGATCACCATAAGAAACAGTTATTGTCCAGCGCCAGTATTCAGGCCCAAGGGAATAATACAGGGATTCTTCGTGAGTATATCCTTCTGATATCTCTCTAGATTTTTGGGATTGGATGGCAAGCATTTCCTCACGCGGACCTTTATAGAAAATAAAAGGGTTGCTGAGCACAATCACGATTAGCATGACTCCTACAAATAACAAGCCCGAAATTATGATCTTTTTAAATTCCGCTCCCCGCCGCCGCCAGGCAAGCAGCAGATAAAGCGGAATGGTCAGAAAGAAGAAAAAACCCATCAGCTTGATAGCAGATGCTATTCCACAGGCCGCGGCTGCGAGAAGGAAATATTTACCCAGCCGATATTTATCCAGATCCAGAAAAAGAAATGTAAGCGCGATCGCCAACACCATCAGCGCATCTGGATGCCACCAGTGCATATTATTCCGTACCACTGCAGGAATGGTGAGTATGAACAAGAATAAAAAAAGCGAAGCCCACAATTTCCTGAAACGCGTGAACACATATGCCAGCACCCCTGCCGTCAGAATCATCGGCAGCACACTGATAACCTGGCGGAGGATGAGTATGTTTATTTCTGTATGATCATAAAAGCCAGCACCCTGGATAAGGCGCAGGGGAAGCAGCGTAAGCATTGAAAGGAAATAAAATGGGTATCCGTAATGGTAATCTCCGTAGATGATCAGACGCCCCCATGTTGTGCTCAAATCCGGGCTGAAATCAAGCATGCGTTCAACGATCGGGTAAGTCACATACTCATCTGTATGAAGATACACTATGGGATTATCCGATCCCATAGTTGTTGAGTTGGGGAAGATGAAGAGAATGAAATATATGATCCCAACAAACGCAATGATACGTAGATTTCTTTTCTGGCTGATATCCATTGTATGCAGGAATTATAGCCAATAATCAGGATTTCTATCTGTTATTTTCAGCTTTAAATATTTTAATTGCTTATAGTATATGAAAGGTGTTTATGCTACATTTATAACAACGGACGTAAGGAGAAAATAATGAAAACCAAACGCCACCAATTAATGTTTTTACTTGCTTTTCTATTACTGATCAGTTTGGCATGCCGTGTTTCACTTAATGGCAGCGAACCATCGGAAGAAGATCTCAAGACGGAATTGACATTGCAGGCACTGCAAAAAACACAAACTGCCACAGCTGCACCCCCTCCCGAAGCCGACGAAGCCCCGCCTGACGAGGTCAGCCCTGACGATCCTGGCGCTGGAGACGCAGATGATGGGGATGCAGACGCGCCAGATGATGACGAGGACACCTGTAATCAAAGTAAATTTGTCAGTGAGACTATCCTGGATGGCTCGATATACCAATCTGGCGATACTTTCACCAAGACCTGGGTAATTCGCAACAATGGAACCTGCGATTGGACAACGGATTATAGATTCGTCTTTGAAGAGGGTGACCAGATGGACGGGCCTTCATCCATGAAACTTGATCACGTGGTCGAACCAGGTGATACCTATTCCTTTGAGATCGACCTGACCGCTCCCGCCAGCAATGGTGATTACACTGGCGTTTGGCGCATAAAGTCAGATGATGGGGATAATCTTGGAAAATACTGGGTCAAGATCACGGTCGGGGCTTCTCCAGCCGCGTTTGCAGTAACCAGTGTAACATTCTATATGCCGCACACATCTATCGACATGGCATGCCCAGGAGACATAGTCATAAGTTCAGAGATCACCACGTCAGCAGCTGGTGTTGTTACTATGAAATGGGAGGACAGCAATGCATGCCCCCTGCCTACAAAATCAATTAATTTCACCAGCGCGGAATCAAAGATCATTCAGCATACAATGAACATTACCTCCACTGGTGATCACTGGGCGAAGGTCTATATCGACTCCCCCAACCACCAGTATTTTGGGCCAATAAACTTTCACGTAAACTGTATACCATAAATTTTTACAATCATAAATATAAAGAGCATCTTCTTGAGATGCTCTTTATATTTCACCTTACGATAAATTCCATTTAATATAAAAGGAACCACCAAGGGACTCCTTTATTAATCCTCTTCTCACCCTTCGGTCAATTTCGCATATAAATGCGGCTGGCGGTGCTCCAGGAACATACCAAAACACAGGGAAAGATCCAATGTAACAGTAACCATACGGTTCGCATCACGCGTTTGGACAAGACAGCCCCCATCGGGAGCATAGGCATAGGCGAAGGGAACCGCATCATTCTGGTGGCTGCAGCCAACGGTAAATATCCCGTTCTCACTGGCGCGTGTACGCCCAACCCCATTCCACTGTTGGAACTGCGTATCATGCCACATACCAGTGCCAACCGGATTAAAGATGATCTTGGCTCCCTGCAGCGCGTATATCCGTGCCACCTCCGGGAAATGCATCTCATAGCATATTGCCACACCGACCATGCCGAAATCAGTTTCTACCGCCTGGATGGTGTCCCCGTGGCTAAATTCCTTGGACAATTCATCATAGGTGAGCGAAGTCTTACGATGCCGACCGATGATCTCACCCTGCGGGTTCACGATCACAGCATGCTTATATTTTTTTTCACCCGTATCCCGGTCTTCCATCCCGCTCACGATCCACTTCTTTCTGTTTCTCGCAATCTCCTGCAGGTCAGTCAATTTATCTGAGTAGATATGGTCTTCTGGGAAGAGGATGATGTCTGCCTTCTTATCCGTTGTGAATTTCTCTAACTCGGACAGGGGATGATCGCTGTCCTTGACCGGACGGGCAATCACTAATCCCACGTTTAATTTATTCATATCCATGCGTGCCTCCGATAATTTCTTTTTGATTAATTTTACTAAATATTCTTTTTGATTAATTTATAATATTCTGTATAATTATAGTCAGGAGACTATACACATGATTAAAGGAATAGATATCAGCCATTGGCAGGATGATAAATCCACGCCACAGAAAATGAATTTCAAGAAAGCAGTTGATCAAGGCGCTAAGTTCGTGTTCATCAAGGTATCTGAACGCGGCGGGATTGACCGAGACTTTGAATACAATTGGAAATCCGCCAAAGACGCTGGACTGCTGCGCGGTGGATACCACTTCCTGCGCTGGGACCTATCTGGTCTTGTCCAGGCACGTATGTTCAGTGACATTTTGTATGATGATCCGGGCGAACTGCCGCCTGTCGCGGACTTTGAGGCACCCCGCAAAGGCAGCCTATATCCATCCAATTCGCTGTTGGAGCAATTCCTGGTTGAAGTCGAAAACAAAACCAACCGCAGGCCAATGATCTACACCTCACCAGGTTACTGGAGGGTTCATGGGCGCAATAAAATCACCAAGCAATTTGAGCAAAAATGGGCCTATTACCCGCTATGGATAGCGCATTATTTTAAAACCTATCAGGCTGGCGTATCCAAGCCAATGGAAATCCAACCGTGGTCTGGCATGAGAAAAACCTGGACTTTTTGGCAGTACAGCGCCAATGGCGATGGACTGGCTCACGGCGCGGAAAGCAAGAGCATCGACCTGAACTGGTTCAACGGCACACTGCAAGAACTCAATGATTTCGCTTATGGAAAAGCTGCCGCACCGGCGGCGTCTGATCCTGCTCCTGTTACCCCATCCGGCAAACCATTGGATATTTCTGGGCTGAAGAAATCGGTCGAGAAAACCATCGACAGTTGGGCGAAGAAACAGAAATAACTTTCATCTTTTAGACAATCAAGTTACGATTGAGGAATCCTGAATATTCATTTGGGATTAATTATTGCTCCCTGATACAAAAGAGGGTAAATATTGGCCTAAATTAGTTGGGTGGGGGAAGAAACTAAAGGAAAAATTGTCTAATGGTTGGATTTATGAAGAAATAAAAGAATGGGCAAAAGAAAGGTGGAAATAGAAATAATTCTCTTGTATTCTTAGGAAGAACCTGTTATTAAATAAATAATGAAATATAAAATACATTTCGGTTTTTCAACGCGTAGTAAGTATTATCCTCAAGCAGTTAAGTTAGCTGAATTGGCTGAAACTCATGAAATAATAGCCCAAAGTGATGATGACCTTTGGCACATTGTTACACTCAATGAAAACCAAATTGATTTGATGGCACAGCTTTATCCAATCGCAATAAAAATTAATGGACCAAGAGTGCGCGGGGCTGACTTAGGTTATTTGTATGCTTATGTGGTTTCAAAGGGCACCTATGACTATGTACATGCTTCAAAAACAACAAAGAACAAGGTTAGTGAAGTTACCAAATATTTCATTGAAAAAAAAGGTTGGGATTTTAATAAAATTAAGGCCTATTTATTAGAAAATTACATAAATCCAATATCTAAGGATATGCAAGCAGTCAGAGAAAAATTAATAAGTGAGGAAATGCTTGATTATAGAGATAACAGAACCAATTCCTTTGTATATGCAAAACGAAAACCGATTGAACAAATTGATGTATTAAGAGAAATTAAAAATTTAATTCAATCCGGAAATCACAAAAAGGCAATTTCAAGATATTATGAATATCTAGGAAATAATCTATACAGTAATTTTACTAAGGAATTAATTTATTTGAAGAGACTTGCGAAGAAGAATCTTAAACCAAGAGATATTTTATATTTTCTTGCTGAATCATCTCGAAGTGAATTAATAAAAAGAAATTTAGATGAATATATTGAATGTTTGGATGATGTACTTCAAAATTTGAAAAATGAAAATAGAGAAACACCATTAGAAATATTATTAAAGAATGTTCCAACTATGGAGCAATTAATTGAACATAGAAATAAGAGAGTTTCTTTATGGGACGGGGTGATTTCTAAGGATTTTAAAGATGTTTCAATTAGAAACTTTAGTACGGCATATGATTTTTGTCCAGGAGGAAGAATATTCGATAGATATCCAGACCCGATTGCCCATTGTGATATATATGAACCAATAAATAAACCGGAATATATGGGAATATGGAGCACATACTCAAAGGATTTTATTGAACAGAATATATATGATAAGGGTTTTCATTTAACTTACATTGAGGCCTATAAACATATATCCTGGCATTATTTTCGAGGTAAATATCATAAACAACCTCTTTTTGAATCTGTTAATGACATCGAATCAATAGTAAAAAACCTCTACAGAACTGATGATGTTGAATTCACTGGTGTATCCCATAAAATTAATAACCATTTATTTTTTGAAATAAATTTGAATAGAGTAAGTTTAGAAAGAGAAAAAATAGGAAACCCATTTAAAGATTTAATCAATGATGTATTTCGAGAATCAGAAAATAAATTACGTGAAGAGCACAATCTTCCAAGAATTGGGGAAGGTTGGATATCAGAAACGCAATTATTCTATTTGGTGAAAGAGGAATTCGAAGATGCAACTCAACATCATTCTCCAGAATGGTTATATCCTCAACACCTTGATGTCTTTATTCCTTCAAAAAATATCGCGATTGAATATCAGGGGCGACAGCATTTTGAACCAGTGGATTTCTTTGGGGGTGTAGAAACCTTTCAAGATAATTTAAAAAGAGACAAACGAAAGAAAAAGAAATGCAAAGACAACAAAGTTAAATTAATTGAATGGCATTATGAAACTCCAATCAATAAGGAAAACCTAGACATAATACTTCGAAAGAATGAGGAGGGGTAATTTTTATGCTTTCGATAACTTAACATTATAGAAACCATTGTTAGCAATTGTTTAACAATGAATAACAATGATTCGTTTTTAGACATGGAAAAAACGTTGATAGCAAGAAAACAACAAGGTAATAGTATGAGTATTAGGAAATAATCTGCCCAAGTTAGTGAGTTGGGGGAGAAAGCCAAAAGATAAATTGTCCAAAGGTTGGACTTACGAGGAAATCAAGGAGTGGACAAAAGATAGGTGGAACAGGTAATTTATTATTGACAAATTTATATAAATTATGTATTGTTGAAAGTATTCGGAATTTACTTGGAAATGAGAAAAATAATTTTACATTCGATATTATTCATGCTTCTTGCCAGTTGTATTTCTTCGCAAAAGACAGCTCAAACCGGCTCTCCAGGAATTGATGTTCAATCTATGAACCCGATTTTTCCAAAATCAAAAATAATTCCTTTTGGTAAACATTTCTCATTCGAAGAATTTGATGGCTGGTGTGCTTCTGATGAAAAATATGATGATAAAGGAAGAATGACTGTGAATCTTGGTGATATTGATTGTCAAAAAGCAGACTTAATTTTGCCTGATATATCAATTAGTATTATTGACATGGGGAAAAACTATAAAAAAGAAGCTGATATCATTGAAGAATGGGTTCTTTATGGTGAAGAGACCGGATTTGGACTAGAAAGAATATTTTCTTTAACAGAAAAGACTAATACTTTCATTGGTGATAATAAAGTTTATACCACTTTTACTGAATTCACCTTACCCGTATCAGGAAATAAAACCGTATTTCTTTTTAATGTATTTAAAATTGATGGAAACTATTTTTGTATTATGAGTTCTCCGGTAGCTTCATATTATATACCTGAAGACTATCCCTACTTATATAAACAGACAATGAATTTCATTAAAACAATTGTAATTCCAACATGACCACCTTCATAGCGGGTGGTTTTATATTTCGAACGTTCAGTCCTCAACTTGCTAAAACATAATGTAAGTATTTATTCCATATATGTAAGCTATTATATATCGTATGGCTCTAAAAAAGAGTTAGTTGATTTTGTCAAAAAAGAATTATCGAAAAGAAATTGGTCTCACGCTGAATTAGCGAGAAGAAGCGGGATTTCTCAAGCTCATATTTCAAGAGTAATAAATGGAAATTATCAACCAGGAATTGAATTATTAGGTTCAATTTCCCATGCTTTGGATATGCTAAAATAATTTATATCCAAGATGGCTGGAATATTACCAGATATGAATGAAACAAATCCAACAGAGGAAAAAACTATACACTTATTTTCTCAGTTGAGCGAAAAGGATAAAGATTTAGTTATTGATTTTATTAAGTTATTCATTGAAAAAAGCAATAAGTCAGGATGAAATGTTTTTTATAGGAAAAGTAGGTATACTTAGATTATGATATTTCCAGATGTTGACAGGTATGTTTATAAAAAAAATCCTCTGCAAGAAGTTATTTGTCAAATCAAATTCCCACCAATATTAAGAATTGATTCTGAACTTCCATCTAAATTTCAAGAAAAAATTAGACATACATTCCCTTACATGGAAGAGAAAATAGATGGAATACCAAATATTCCAAAGGAAATTATCTTTAATATACCCAAGAGCGCCCTTTTTGAAATTACCGGCGGTGAGAGAAAAAGATATGTTTTTTTTTCATCGGAAAAGGAATATGAATTAACCTTGACGCGAGATTTTATTGCTCTTTCATGCAAGAAATATAATCGATGGGAAGAGTTCAAAGAAAATTTTTATCAATCATTATCTGTTTTACTTGATGAATATACACCTTCATTTTATACAAGAATTGGGTTGCGGTATATCAATTTTATAGATAGAGAAGAGCTATCAATTCAACAAATGAATTTTTCTGAATTATTACAAAATCAAATTACAGGAATTTTTCTTGCTAAAGATATCAGA
Organism: uncultured Pelolinea sp.; assembly: GCA_965195205.1. GTDB lineage: Bacteria > Chloroflexota > Anaerolineae > Anaerolineales > Anaerolineaceae > Pelolinea. Next base: position 18,441 of record CBDAFG010000099.1, read on the forward strand.
GAAGAAGACATTATTGGAAATTTAACAAAATTAGAGATTAAATTGGATTTTGAAAATGCAATAGTCCGGATAATACATGGGCTAAAACCCGATAGAAATAATAAGGAAAACATTTTTTTGATTGATAATGATTTGTTTGTAACGGGGAAAACCGAAATTGATGCTCTGGATAATCATTTAGGTTTTCTAAAGCATCAAGCCCATTGTATTTTCAGGTGGACTATATCTGATAAACTACACACAATCATGGAGCCAAATGCAATATAAATTTATGAACGACCTAAATAAAGATGCTTCTACTGGTTCAACAAATCCATATGTTGACATTGCTCTTATTGAAGAAAAATCTTATATCAATGAATTCTCCCAAGAGACTAATGACTCGAATCGACCGGAAAACTATGACAAAATAATCATTAATAAGTCGATTTTCGGTCCAACGAAATCTGTTTTAAAAGAAATTACAGACGATGGTACAAAAGAAAATATCATTCAGCTTATCCAACTTCTTAGCAGTGTCCTCAGTAATTTTGAACTTGAAGAAACTTTTCCAAGTCTCACGCCAAATATAATTGACGAAAAAACCATTTTATTAGAGTGGATTTTTCCAAATTATCGACTTGCTTTTTATATAGATAACGACAAAGATAATTCTGACTGGTCTCTATTTTCAAAAAAATCTCACGGTGGTTTTCAATTTTCAGGACAGCTTTTTACTCCACCTGCAAGAAATGCAATTTTTGAAATAATAAATTCTATAAATCATTAGATGGCTACTAAAAAACCCTGTCCAGATATTTGTATAAGGGGAATTAGGGATAAGTCGAGTATCTTTCAAGGATATCTTCTAACTGCTAGTGCATATAATCCTGATTTCAGTCCGAATGTTCCACGAAATGATGGTTATCATGCAACATCTATAAATTGGAAAGACAAGGATTCTGTATTGCAGTTCACGTTATTCCATAAGAAAAATGATGAGTATTCATATAAATGTGGTGTGGTTGAATTACCAAAAGATGCAATTAGAAGGGCTAACAATTTTCCTATAGCTAAGAGAAAAATAAGTTACGAAAGAAGAGAGAAAGAGGGAAATGATTATCATGGGAATATTCTTTTCAAAAACTCTTTAGATAAGAAAATAATCACAAAAATTTCTCTATACTTAGCCCTAGAAAGCTCACCTGTAATAACTCAAGAACATTTTCAAGGGGATTGAAACTTACTCCTTTATTATTTACTAATCAAATTATCTTTTTGGTTTTACTAGTGATGACCTTAAACTAAATCCCCATTAAGCATATCAATAAAGCGCCCTATTGTTTCAAAGGCTGATTGTTATAATAAGGATTGAAAAGGTTTTTTTTCTTCAAATTATCAACAGGACTTACCCGCCTATGAATTTCGAGCAAATCCTGATTTGCCTGTTTTAGATACCTTCTTAATACTTGAATATCCGCATGGCCCATTAGTAATTGTAGACTAAATAAATCCACTCCATTCCAAAATATTATTCAAGCTAATTTTAATAGTTGTTAATGAAATTATCTATCGGTCCATGTTCCCGATGTGCCTTTACCAAATCCTCGTCCAACATTTCAATATAATGCCTTGTCATTTCAAGGGTAGAATGCCTTAACAATCCTTGAAGCTGAAAAACATTCATTCCAGCTCTTATTGAAAGGGTAGCAAAAGTCCTTCTTAAAGCATGGGGAGAAATGTGGATATTAGCTCTTTCACTAATTCTTAAGGTCCAGGAGCGCAAGCCGGAGGAAGTAAATCTTCCTCCTCTTTTTGTTTGAAATAGCGGTTTATTATCAATAAAATCCACATCATTTTTATATCTCAATAATGCTCTTCGGGTATGAACACCAATTACAACGCTTCTTGCTTTTTTCCCTTTTCCTTTTTCTACTCTAACAATTCCACTTGAAATATTCACATCTCCCCAATTCAAAGCAATTACTTCAGCCTTTCTCAAACCACTATCAAACATTAATAAAATGAAAGCTCTATCTCTCTTGTCGATGCAAGCAGTTAGAATCTTCTGAACTTCTTCTTTGTTGTAAACAAGCAATCTTTTCTTCCCAATTTTTGGCACGTCAAATTCAACCGGTTCATAAATATATTTCTCTTTGAGAAGAAATCTAACAAAGGTTCGGATAACTCTTGCATAGCTGTGAATATAAGAATCACTAAGTCCTTTTTCAACCATCTCCCCCAATAAGGCTCTCACATGCCGGCTAGTTATTTCTTGAGGTTGATGCACATCATTTCTCTCAAACCATTCAGCTATTTTTCCCAAAGTAAAATCATAGAACTGCATGGTTCTTTGAGTACACATCATAGCTTGTCTTGATAAAAGAAAATCAGTATAGGCATCCTGCAAAGGTATCGAAGCTAATGCCCATTTTCTCTTAACTTGTTGTTGAGTATTCATAATAAAACACCTCCTGGCTAATTTTTAGCTTCTAGAGGCGTTCTAAAGGCATCTTTATTTATAAGAGCGGGCGGTGGGATTCGAACCCACGGATGTCAGCTTGGAAAGCTGAAGCCTTACCACTTGGCGACGCCCGCGCGGTCTCTATTTTACCATTTTCACAATAATGGTCAAGCAGCGGATCGGAATTAATTTAACCGATTTTTAAAAGAATCTTTTATTGTGGATGCTTGAGGCGGGAAAAATGCGGACGCATTAGATAATTTCAACCTTCGTACAAATTGAGGGACTGCGCACGAAACCTTTATTAGAAGGTTCTCATCATCTTCCTACACCTGCGCACAGGTGAATGTGAGATTCGCAGTCCCTCAATTTTATTTTAACAACTTCTTGTAGTGAATTCAAGATGTTATTTTTTTAAAGAATGACTTAATTCCTTTTTTCACCTGCCGTCTACCACTGGATAAACTGGCCTACTCCCACATATAATTAATATACCTAAACAAGCCAAGGGTGAAGCCTGTGAAAAAGATCTTCGCAAGTCGAAAAGCGATCGCTGATTATCTATTCATCATTCTAGGAGCGCTGGTCCAGGCGGTCTCAATGCGGTTATTCCTGATTCCAGGCCTGATGGTCAGCGGCGGGATCAGCGGTGCCGCGCAGATCATCCAGTTTTACACAAACTGGCCAATTGGCGTTGTGGTCTTTCTCGGCAATATTCCGTTATTTATTTTGGGCTGGCGCTACCTGGGCGGCACACGTTTTGCTGTGCGCACCGCCGCTGCGGTTACCCTGTTTTCAATCTTCACCGATGGGTTGGCGTTCTTCTTACCCACAAAAGGCTTCACAGATGACATCTTTCTGTTGGCCCTGTACGGCGGTGTCACATTGGGAGTCGGACTGGGACTGGTATACCGCGGGCGCGGGACCAGCGGCGGTTCAGATATTTTAGGGCGCATTCTCAGCCACACAAAGGGTGTTTCCATTTCGCAAGCATATTTAATCACCGACGGGCTAGTTGTGCTCGCTTCGGGATTCGCCTTTGGGTGGGAACGCGCGCTGTATGGTTTGGTGGTAATTTACATCAGCGGATTGACTGCGGAGCTGGTTTCCGAAGGAAATAATATCCTCCGTATGGTAATGATCGTCACGAACTACCCAGATGAGGTCGCCGGTCAGATATGTAACGTTTTAGAACGCGGGGTGACAATTCTACCCGGCACAGGCGCCTGGACCGACCAATCCCGCCCGGTGTTATACTGTGTGCTCACCCGATCAGAGATTAGTGTCCTTAAAGCAATCGTCGGTGAAGCAGATCCAAAAGCGTTCATGGTGATCGGGCAAGTGAATGAAGCCCTGGGGGCAGGATTCCAACCGCTCAGAAGAGACTGATTCCAATATGGCGTCCATAAAGGGCCGCGCCCGCTGCCAACGCTAACTGCCCAATATGATAGGTAACCCGCACCCACAGACGCGCATTGGGAAAGGGATGATTAAAACGGTCCAGCGCCAGGAGTATATCTGAGATAAAGAATAACAGTGCACCGCCGGCTGCCAGACTAGAAGCCAAAGCCGTCCAATCCGGACGAAAAAGTGTCCATATGGCAGAGAAAAGCATTGCATTAAGCGCCGCAGCATAAATCGCCGCAGGAAATATCATTTTCCGATGGGCCGGTTTCTTGGAAAGTGTTTTTACTAATGCTGTGATCATGGCTGCCCACATACAAATTTGAGCAATTAACAAGAACCAAAAAGGCGCTGAGATTGTCGGCAGGCAGCAGTTAAAACCAATCATATACGCTGCCTGCGCGACGAGAAAAGCCGTCAACCCATAGATGAAATATCGGTAAGAAAACAGCAAAAAAATATCACCCAGGAGTGAGAAGAACAAACCCAGGCCAAACCAGAGGGTTGGGCCCTCCGGCACAGAAACAGTCCAAAACCAGATGGACATCAGGAATAACACCGCTGGTTTTGTGAAACAGTTAATCTTACGCCATCCCCGCCAAACTGCAGTCCAGTTAGCCGCGATAAACAATATTGTTAGGAATAACCAGAAATTAATCACTTAATCCTTTCCGAACTTTGAATACCCCATTTGTTTCAGGAACACTGGATCAGTGCGCCAATTCTTTTTAACTTTCACACGCAGGTCAAGGAACACCTTACGCCCAGACATGGCTTCAATCGCTTTGCGAGCTGCTGTTCCAATCGTCTTGAGCTTGGCGCCTTTTTTGCCAATCACGATGCCCTTTTGTGATTCCCTCTCTAAAAATATTGTAGCCGCAATAAACGCCCCTGTCTGATCCCTTTCCTTATATTCATCAATACGCACAGCGATCGCGTGTGGTATCTCATCATGGAGATTATTAAGCGCTGCCTCACGGATCAGATCCGCAGCAATTTCCCGCTCATAGATATCGGTGATCTGGTCTTCCGGATAATACGGCGGCCCTTCTGGCAGATATGCAAGTATCCCTGCGCGCAGGGCTTCAAACCCGCCACCTTTCATTGCGCTGATCATGATCTGTTCAACAGATGGAAGCAGTTTCTGAAATAATATTTGTCTGCGAGCCATTACATCAACATCCTTGATCAGGTCAATTTTGTTTAACACCTGAATGACCTCTTGTACGCCTATCAGCCGCTCAGCAATTATCCGATCCTCCGCGTGCGGGTTATCGCTGATGTCCACCAACCAGAGAACCACATCGGCATCCTTCAGTGCCTCTTTCGCCTCAGCATTCATCCCTTCCCCAAGCGAATGTTTGGGTTTATGGATGCCGGGTGTATCCACAAACACAATTTGCGCATTTTCATCTGTGAGAATACCGAGCTGATTAAGACGAGTGGTCTGTGGTTTCGGTGATACCGCAGCGATCTTCTGCCCCATAAATGCATTGATCAACGTAGATTTGCCCACATTCGGGCGCCCCACAACAGCCGCGAACCCGGATTTGAAATGATCAGGTACTTTGAATTGATTCATATGCCTATTATAAACAATTGGAAAAAGACCAGAATCATTGTGTCAAGCCGCAGCCAGCAACACGCGATCTCCTTTGACCAATAACCCTTCATGCTTCAACAGCTTGGCTTTGGTTCTGATCCCGTGTGGAGAAGAAAATCCGTGCAGGCGGCCATCATGTGCAACCACGCGATGGCACGGAATAATGATCCCGATCGGGTTGCGAGCCAACGCACCGCCCACCGCCCGCGCCGCACGTGGGCGTCCAATACTTGCCGCCACTTCTCCATATGAGCACACCTGTCCATAGGGGATGCGCGCCGTTTCCTTCAGCACTTCTTGTTGAAAATCAGTTACGCCTGACAGATCAATCGGTATAACAAAATCCGTACGCTTTCCTGAAAAATATTCAACCAACTGGGATGAAGCCATATCAACCAACCGCGCTGAATCCGCATCTGCTGTTCTTTGGGGAAAGAAAGGGAGATCATCTTTTGTGATTATAGATAATACCGTCAAGCCAGCTGAATCCGCCGCAATAACAATTGGGCCTACAGGTGAAGCTCGCATTACGCGAATACTTATTTCATGATCATATTTTTTCAGTCTCTTCAAGTTCATTTTTCTACTTCTTTCAACAAAAACACAACCATTTTTTCTCTTTTTCGAATATTAATATTATAGAACAAGCGTTTGAAATCGTAGGTTAAGCGTAGGTTTTGCGTCAAGCAAACTGCAGGTGATTAAGTTATAGTATTTACAGAGTGATTTCTCTTCTTCTCCTCCTTATGAGAGAGCCGGGATCGGCGTTTCCGGCTCTCATTATTTTTTCTGGCATCCTCGTAAGATTCCGCTTATGATACACTCATTTTTAAATATAATCTGATTCAGAAAACTAGAGGAGAGAATGACTGAAAAGCACGAAACTTATCCAATTAAGATTGGGGGCGTGAAACGTGATTTACGCCTGTTCGAGATCAAACCCGGTCTAAAAATCGCTATCATTAATATCCTGGGGGATACTGAACTTGTGAACGTATGCGCCGAGGAATTAGGAAAGAAACTCGCCGGAAGCCAATTTGACGTGATCGTGACCGCAGAATCAAAAAGCATTCCCTTAGCCCATGCGTTGTCTGTGGTGACCGGAAAGCCGTATGTCGTTCTCCGTAAAGATTACAAGATCTATATGGGTGATGCCATCCAGGCGCAAACATCATCCATCACCACTGGCAAATTGCAAACACTGATTTTAGATGAAAAGGACATCCCCCTGCTGAAAGGCAAAAAAGCTGCCATTATCGATGATGTGATCAGCACTGGCTCCACACTGGATGGAATGCGTAATATTTTAGAGAAAGTAAATGCCAACATCACTGTTGAAGCTGCAATTTTCACGGAGGGTGACCCAAAAAAATGGGAACATGTCATCGCACTCGGTCACCTGCCAATATTCACAGATTGAGCTAAAACAAACAGCGGCTCAACTGCCGCCAAGGTGCTCAAAACCGTACCGCCCGGGGGCGATTACCTGCCATTCAGTGTCCGAGAGCTTTTTTATCAGGTTGTTTTCTGTTGTCCGCATTGAATGATCTCGCAAGATTTTTCTTAGATTTGTGGTCTTTCTGCTTGAGTTCCCACTCACGCTGCATTGCTTCCGTGCGGCTGCTTAATTCTTCAAAATAAGCCAGAGAGACAGGGAGCCGGGATCTAGTATATCGCGCGCCTTTTCCCGACGCATGTGCTTCAACCCGCTTTTCCAGATCGGTTGTCCAACCGCAATAATAACTGCCATCTCGGCATTCAAGCATATAGGAGAAATAAGGCATCAGGACCGTGATATCTTATTTTACAGTGTTATTTTTTTCTACTAAGACCATCAGAAACCCCCTAATAATAATTTCGCCATGCCCATCACAAGCGGACTGATAAGCACATCTATAAGGCTAAATCCTATCATTGGGCCTAAAATGAACAATCCTATAAGGATGTAAGGACCGTATGGCTTGATCGTCGCCCACCACTCCTCCCAGGCAGGCGGCAGAAAAAATTCCAATATCTTTTCTCCATCTAAAGGAGGTAGTGGAATCAGATTGAACACCATCAGCCCCAGATTGGTGAAAAGGAAATACAACAGGAATTCATAGGGAGTTGGGAATATATTTATCATTGGTACAGCGGGACTTACCCAGCCAAACCGCAGCGGAATGGCAGCCAGAGCAGCCAACAAGAAATTTGCAATAGGGCCAGATAAAGATACGAGCATTTCTGCTGCAGGGGAATGCTGCCGCAATTTTCTTGGATTAATCGGTACTGGTTTCGCCCAGCCAAACCCCGCAAAAATCAGCATCAAGCTTCCTAGAATGTCCAGATGAGCCATTGGATTGAGTGTCAACCGTCCATACAATCGAGGAGTGTCATCACCGAATTTTGTTGCTGTCCAGGCATGCGCGAACTCATGAAAAGTGAAAGCGATCAAAAGTGTGATAATGCCTGACATAAAATAAGAGGGAGAGTTATTTATCATGGCATAACTATAATCTGAAAGTGGTTCATTTACAACTTGCGATATAATCCAACCATGCTTCCAGACCTTGAGGTAAACGACATTCTCAAGCTAAAAAAACCGCATCCCTGCGGGGGATATGAGTGGAAAGTCATCCGCCTGGGGGCGGATATCGGTTTGGAATGCCAGACTTGCCAAAGACACATTCTACTCAGCCGGCGGGAAGTAAGAAATCGTTTGAAAAAGAACCTAAAAAGAGTTTTTGATGAAAAAACAAAATAAACACAAACCGCATATAGTTTTTCTCTTCTCGGATACAGGCGGAGGGCACCGAAGTGCCTCTGAAGCGATCATCGAAGCACTAAATCTCGAATTCCCGGAAGAGTTCACTTATGAGATGGTGGATTTTTTCAAAGAATATTCACCCCCGCCATTAAATCTGGCTGGTCCGGCTTATCCCCTCATGTCCCGAATGGAATATATGTGGGAGTTCACATTTAAAGCCAGCGATAATCCAGACTTTATGCGAGTCTTATTCTCAGCATTTTGGCCGTATATCCGTTTCGGTATGTATAAAATGCTCAGGGAGCACCCCGGCGACCTTTATGTTTCGGTACATCCATTGATAAATATACCCTTCTTGCGTGCGATGCGAAAAAGAGAAGACACTACCCCTTACATGATTGTTGTTACTGACCTCGTATCCAGTCATACCGCCTGGTTCGCGAAAGAAGCCGATCTGATAAGTATCCCTACTGAGCAGGCCCGCAAACCTGCAGAATATGCTGGAATTGATCCACAAAAATTAAAAGTTATCGGGCTTCCTGTTGCGGATCGTTTTTGTAAACCACCCGGCGACAAGAAAACACTGAGAAATAAATTGGGGTGGCCAAGAGATAAAACTATGATCCTCCTGGTTGGCGGTGGAGAAGGAATGGGACCGCTTGGTGCCGTTTCCAAAGAAATTAACCAGGCAAAACCTGACGCTGGCTTGGTTATCATTACCGGGAGGAATAAGAAACTTAAAGATGAGCTGGAAGCAATGGACTGGAATATCCCCACTCATGTATACGGCTTTGTTACCAATATGCCGGACCTTATGCGTGCCGCAGATATTCTGGTCACCAAAGCAGGGCCAGGGACAATTAGTGAAGCCATGATCGCTAATCTTCCCATCATTCTTTATCACCGCATACCGGGGCAGGAAGAAGGCAATGTATCATATGTAATAGATGAAGGTGCAGGTGTTTGGGCGCCAGATATTAAAGATATTATCAATACGCTGAATGATTGGCTAAAAAACCCCGAGAAAAGAATGAAGGCCGTTGAAAACGCCAAACGGCTGGCAAGGCCAGATGCTTCCCGTTTAATCGTACGGACAATTGCAGAAATGATCGATAATAATTAATAAAAATTTATAATGCCTATCCTCGACCCTAATTCCTTTGAATTTATCAGCCGCAGCGCAGACCAAACGCGCCGAATCGGAATCCGATTGGGCAGCATGATTCAGCCGCATGATGTTATTTGCCTGAGCGGCGAACTTGGAGCAGGAAAAACAACCCTTACCCAAGGCATCGCTATTGGATGGGGATCATTAGATCGGGCAACCAGCCCTACGTTTGTGCTGGTCAAGAATTACAGACGCGCGGATGGGTCAGAAATGTGCCATTTAGACGCTTATCGGCTGCAAGATGCACTTGAAGCAGAAGACCTGGATATAGACCGGATGATTGGTAACGGCCCTTTTATCGTAGAATGGCCAGAACGCATCCTTGCAGCACTGCCTGATACATATTTATGGATTAACATGATCTGGATGGATGATGAGCAGCGTGGGCTAACCATGAAACCAAAGGGTAACCGATATAAAATAATGTTGGAAAATCTTAAGAAAGAAATGATAAAGAGTTTCATATGATCCTTGCAATAGATACGTCAACCCAATGGATAGGAATTTCCCTCGTTGATAGCTGCCTGGTCCTTTACGAAAAAGTATGGAGGACAAACCGCAGGCACACCGTTGAATTATCTCCCTCTATTAAAAATGCACTACTGGACACCGACACAGATAGAAAAGATCTAAAGGCGGTTGCTGTTGCCCTCGGACCGGGATCATTCACCAGCCTTAGGATAGGGCTAGCAGCAGCAAAAGGGCTTTGCTTATCCCTCCACATTCCTTTGATTGGTGTCCCTTCCCTAGATATTGCAGCGCGCGGAATACCCGTGCAGGACACAGATCTGATCTGCTTGCTTCGGGCTGGCAGAGAGCGGTTCGCCGCCATGAAATACACAAGTGTTGAAGGAAAATGGGCAAGCAGTGGTGAGCTTTCAGTCGTGTCTGCCTATGAATTAGAGAAAAACATCACATCACGCACGCTGGTTTGTGGAGAAATAGACGCCGATGAAAAAAAGATCCTAGCGCGGCGTTGGCGGAACGTTCAATTCGCAGACCCTCCCCAAAACATCCGCCGCCCTTCTATCCTCGCAAATATAGCTTTTAAACGATTTATCGTTGAAGATTTTGATGATGCTGCTTCAACAGCTCCAATTTACCTCCGCACAGTCAAAAATATTGACAGCGCATTACCAGTATAATTCTGGGTTGATTTGATTACTTAAGAATAATTCTTGATTATAAAAGGAGATTTTGTGGACGCAGAAAACACCTTAGCAAAGATTGCGGAAAATATTCGGCGCTGCCAAGATTGTGAATTAGCGCAATCACGGAAAAACGCTGTTCCTGGAGCTGGCCCCGCAAATGCGGAGATCATGGGAATCGGTGAGGGTCCTGGTTTTCACGAAAATGAACAGGGATTACCTTTTGTTGGCGCTTCTGGAAAATTTCTCACTCAACTCTTTAATAACGCAGGAATACCCCGGGAAACCGTATTCATTACCAATGTGGTTAAATGCCGCCCCCCAAACAATCGCGATCCACAGGAACAGGAATTGAAGGCATGCAGCGCTTTCCTGGATAAACAGATCGAGACTATTAACCCCTTGGTCATCATCACGTTGGGAAGAATTTCTATGGCGCGTTACTTTGAAAACGCACGCATCAGCAATATCCACGGGAAAGCTGTTTGGCGCGATGGACGGTTGATTGTCCCTATGTACCATCCCGCCGCCGCACTGCATCAGCCAAAGCTGCGTTCGGTGATTATGCATGATTTTGCCCAATTAAAAGACCTGATATCAAAAGAAAAGGAAAGATTAGCAGCGGCAGCACCCGGCGACAAAGAAGATGCCACTAACCAGCTTAGTTTTTTCTAAAAGGATTATTGGATGAACTATACACAAGACTTAATAAATAAATTCAATGGAAAATCAGCCCACATCGCCATCTTAGGGTTAGGATATGTCGGACTTCCGCTGGCGGTCGTTTTCGCAGAAAGTGGCTTTAAGGTTACAGGGATTGACCCAATCACATCGAAAGTGGATTCATTGAACAGCGGGAAAAGTTATGTGCTTGATGTCAGTGACAAACAAATCAGCGATCTGGTAAAAGCCAAACGCCTAAACGCGACCACTGATTTTTCCGTACTTTCTAAAGTAGATGCTGTCAGTATTTGCGTGCCTACGCCGCTTAGAAAGACTGGCGACCCTGACCTCTCATTCATTCTATCCGTGGCGGAAACCCTCCAAAAATACATTCACCCGGGTTTAGCCATCGTACTTGAATCCACCACCTATCCCGGCACGACTCGCGAACTGATATTACAAAAACTGTGTGAAGAAAGCGGACTTAAAGTAGGAAAAGAATTTTTCCTCGCATTTTCCCCAGAACGAGTTGACCCGGGAAGGAAAGATTGGACAACAATTAATACACCAAAAGTGATTGGTGGTATTACAGATAACTGTCTGGCAGTCACACGGGCCTGGTACAGCCAAGCGTTGGACGAAGTAGTTCCTGTGTCTTCAGCAGAAGTGGCAGAAATGACAAAACTATTAGAGAACACATTCCGGATGATCAATATCGGAATGGTGAATGAACTCGCGATAATGTGCGATCGCCTTGGCGTGGATGTATGGGAAGTTATCGAGGCGGCTGCCACCAAACCTTTTGGATTTATGAAGTTCCTTCCCGGACCCGGATTAGGAGGGCACTGCATCCCCATTGATCCACTGTACCTTTCTTGGAAATTAAAATCACTGAATTATTCCGCTCGATTTATCGAACTGGCATCCGAAATTAACACAGGCATGCCGCGCTTCGCTGTCAGTAAGATCCAGGATTCGCTCAACCTTCAGAAAAAACCATTGAATGGCTCCAAAGTACTTATTCTCGGTGTCGCGTATAAACCAGACATTGACGACCTACGGGAATCACCCGCGCTGGATGTAATCCTATATCTTAAACAAAAGGGAGTACAGGTCAATTATCATGACCCTTACATCCCCTCCATTCATCACGAAGGGATTGAATTGGAAAGCATAACCAACCTTGATGAGAGTGTAAAGACTGCAGACTGCGTCGCTATTATCACAAATCATTCTTCTTACGATTACGATCAGATCCTCGAAAATGCAAAATTGATCGTAGACACACGCAATGCGTTGGGAGACAAAGGAAAAAATAATCCTAAAGTCACGAGGTTGTAATGGGAACATATATTGTCACTGGCGCCGCTGGGTTTATTGCTTCCAGAGTATGTGAAGACTTGCTAAATGATGGACACTCGGTCATTGGAATTGATAATTTTGATCCCGTTTACGACCTTAGGATCAAAGAATGGCGCTTGAAAAAATTCTCTGCGCATCCAAATTTTAGTTTTTATCGTGACAGCATTTGTGATCGTGAAAAACTAGAAACCATAATCCAGGCCCATCCTGAAATAGACGGGGTGATCAATCTTGCGGCGAAAGCAGGTGTCCGGGATTCCCTGATCGACCCCTGGTCATATTATGAGACTAACCTGACCGGAACACTCAACTTATTGGAGATGTGCCGAAAAAATAATATTAAGAAATTTATCCTGGCTTCCACCTCCAGCATCTATGGTGAAAACGCACCATACCCCACACCTGAAGATGCCGATTCCAGCCAACCCTTACAGCCGTATGCTGCCAGTAAAAAAGCTGCGGAGACTCTTTGCTACAGCTACCATTTCCTGTACGGGATTGATGTGACAGTTGTGCGGTATTTTACCGTGTATGGTCCAGCAGGGCGGCCAAGTATGTCTATGTACCGATTCAACAAGTGGATCACCGAAGGGAAAACCGTTCATGTCTTTGGAGATGGCACCCAGACACGTGGTTTTACCTATTTAGAGGATATTTCCCGTGGAACTATCCTCGCCTTGAAACCAGTAGGATTCGAGATAATCAACTTAGGAGGGCATGAATCTATCAGCATAAACGACCTGATCAAAAAATTTGAAGCTGCTATTGGCAAACCTGCCCAAATCGAATTTTCACAGGCTCACCCGGCAGACATGAGCGCGAGTTGGGCAAACGTCGAAAAAGCCAAGCACCTGTTAGGGTGGAGCCCAAAATTCACTCTCGATGAAGGGATTCAGCAAGTAGTCAAATGGTATCAGCAGGAATATGAATGGGCAAGCCAGGTAAGCATCGAATGAACCTGCTTTCATCCATGTGGAAGATCCTCAAACAAGACAAATTACTGCAAAAGATCATCCGCAATGCGGGATATCTATTGAGCAGCAATGTGCTCGGCATGGGATTGAGCATTGCTCAAAGTATTCTCGCTGGGCGATTATTGGGTGTAGCTGGTTTTGGAGTGATCGGCACAATCACCGTCTTTGCTACTACATTGAATAAGATCTTTTCTTTTCGAATGAACGAGCTGGTTGTCAAATACTTCGGAGAAGCAATTGTCCACGATGAAAAAGATAAAGCCGCAGCGATTGTTAAAGCCGCTGGAATTGGTGAAATAATTAGTGCTGCCCTCTCTTTCATAGTTCTTGTCCTTCTCGCCCCCATTGCCGCGGAGAGATTTGCGCATGATCCGACAACCGCACCTCTTTTCATCCTATACGGCACGATAATTCTGGCAAACTTCACTTATGAGACAGCGATCGGTATCATCCAGGTGCAAAATCATTTTCGTAATCAAGCCATTATCAATCTAATCAGCAAGATCGCAACCGCATCTATTATTGCCTGGGCATATTTCACCCAGAAGGGGCTGCTTGAAATTCTATTGGCATACATTTTAGGTAAATTCATCCTTGGGTTAGGCACGACCATCTTAGGATGGCGCGAAATGGATAAAGCAGTTGGTAAAGACTGGTGGAAAACCAGCTTTAGTTCACTTCCACCATTAAAAGAACTATTTAGCTTTGCTTTCAGCACCAACATCAGCAATACAGTCATTCATCTTGTCAGAGATAATGAAGCATTATGGATCGCGTGGTTCCTCACTCCCGTTGATGTAGGGTACACCAAGACAGCACTGGCAATCATTAATCTAGTACAGGTGCCCATCACACCTTTCATTTCCACGTCCTACCCTGAAATCAACAATGCTGTGATCAAAAAGGACTGGAAATTATTACGCCGTATATTAAAACGCATCACATTGATCTCCGGAACGTGGACAGGTTTAAGCGCGATCGGATTAGTTCTCTTTGGCAGATGGTTATTGTCGTTTTACGGCGCTGAGTTCCTCCCCGCCCACATTCCCCTGTTGTTGTTCTTGATCGGTTTGGGATACGCAAACATCCTTTTCTGGAATCGCCCCCTGCTGCTATCGCTCGGATTACCAATGGTTCCTTACCGCATTAGTTTATACTGCGGGATTGCAAAGATCGGGTTAGCTTTCTTATTGGTGCCCAGATATGGCCTTAATGTTGAAGCTTTGTTGTTATCCGCTTTCTTCGTTATCTCAGTAACAATGATCGTTTTACGCGGCTTGAAAGAAGTGAGAATTCGTGAAAAGAACCAGCAGGAGACCTTTACCATATGAGAATTGGATGTATCACCACCTCAATCATACCTTCGAAAACCGCAAACAGCATTCAAGCAGTGAAAGTATGCCATGCGCTGAAACAAATAGGGCATGATATTCACCTTTGGGTGCCAGAATTCCAGCAGGCACCTTGGGATGAGATTGCAGAAATATATGGCCTCACTAATCAATTTGAAATTACCTGGCTGCCTTTTTCAAAAAGGTTAAAACAATATGATTTTTCATGGATGTCTGTCCGTTCAGCAATTAATTGGAAGGCCGATGTGGTTTACACTTGGGCGCTGCAAGCAGCATTTTTCGCGAATCTGCAAAAAGTTCCTATTGCAATGGAATTTCACGATTTTCCAATGGGATTCATGGGCCCAAAGCTTTTCCAAATGCTGATGCGGCTGAGAACCGAAAAATTGATCATGACCACCACCAGGGCATTAGCAGAAGGTATCGAGGAAAGATACGACCTCCGCTTTATTCCAGACAATCTTCAAATAGCACCAAACGGTACCGATCCAGAAAGATATGCTGACCTGCCAAACCCTGATAAAGCACGTAAATCTCTGGGGTTAAAGAACGGATTTACGGTAGGTTATACCGGCCATTTCTATCCGGGAAGAGGGATGAACCTGCTGACAGCGATAGCTAAATCAATGCCAAAAATCAACTTTCTCTGGGTAGGCGGACAGGATAAAGACATTGCGCCATGGCAGTCAGAATTAAATGCTCAATCTATTCACAATGTAACCATCACGGGATTCATATCCAACAGCCGTCTTCCAATGTACCAGGCAGCCGCGGATATCTTGGTGATGCCGTATGGCAAGAAAATCGAGGGTTCCAGCGGCGGTAATATCGCACGCGTGATTAATCCGATGAAAATGTTCGATTATTTATCAACCGGAAGAGCGATCATTGCTAGTAATATCCCCGTATTTCATGAAGTTCTCAACGAGAAAATCGCGGTCTTTTGTGATCCAGGCAATGCGGCGGAATGGATATCAGCCATTAAAAAACTTTCAACAAATGATAAACTTCGTTTATCCATGCAAAAAGCTGCTTTTGAAGCAGCAAAATCCTATAGCTGGAAAAATAGAGCTAAGGCGTCAGTCGATAAGTTTAATAAATTATTAAAATAACAATATCATTATGAAAAACCAATCCAAAAAAATGGCTTTAATCAACATAATTGGCGGTTTGATCACCGGATTTCTCGTTGCCGTTATTAATCCTGGGACAAGCCCAATCATCGGATTTCTTACAGCAGGGGTAATCACCACTGCTTGTCTTTTCTTACTCCAATTTATTATCAGGAAACTGAACGGGAACCGCCAGTTAACCACGGCTGTTTTTATTGCTTTTTTTCTTCGCTTATTGATTGGAATATTGTTATTTACTCTGCTCCCATCATTCGGGTACGATGAACCGTATAACAATACTGGTTATCTATATCTTGACGCCTACCGTAGAGACACAGATGCCTGGCAATTAGCCCAATCTGATGCGCCGATCACCGCTGCTTTTCAGGAAGAATTCAGCACCGACCAATATGGCGGGCTTCTGACTCTCAGCGCGGGGGTATACCGTTATCTCAGCCCAGATGGACATCGGCCTTTATTAATTTTGATTCTTACCTCATTCTTTTATGCTGCAGGTCTGCCATTTTTCTGGAATGCGGTTAGGCATCGATGGAATGAAAAGACTGCCAATGCCAGTACGTGGATCTATGCGTTATATCCAGAAAGCATCATTTTAGGCGCTTCTCAAATGCGGGAACCAATACTAATTGGCCTTTCCGCGATCGCTTTCTGGGGAGTTACTGTATGGGACAGTTCAAAGAAAAATTCATTACTTGCGATTGTCATCAGTTTGACAATTATGGTTTTCATCTCATCCAAAGCGACCGTTGCAATTCTCGCTGCTGTTGCGTTGTGGTTCTGGCTGGATCATCTACTTGAAAAATCAAGCAAATTGATTCGCATATTAAGTTGGGTTTTTTTAATTGTGATGATCTGTACAGCAGTTCTTTTAAGCTGGAATTGGTTGGTTGACAGTTCAAAATGGGATCTGTATTTAATGGAAAGCGCTTCCGGAAGGATCCAATGGGAACTCGAATTAGTTGGTGAGCGATACAGAGTACCATTCATCATCACCTATGGGCTCGCGCAGCCAGTTCTTCCAGCAACGATCGTTTATCCGGGAATCCCGCTAACCAGAGCAATTGCTATATTTAGAGCAGTCGGATGGTATCTTTTAATCCCTTTGATGGTTACAGGATTCCTGTTATTTTGGAAGCAGCCAAACAAAAAATATAAACATATTATGCTGTTATTCTTCATTCTGATCATAGCTTGGACGCTCATTTCTTCGGCGCGTGCCGGAGGAGATCAGTGGGATAATCCGCGATACCGCTCTATTTTCCTTGTCTGGATGGCTTTCACAGCGGGATGGGCGTGGGTGGAAACAATCACTAAGCACTCTTTCTGGCTGTGGCGCCTGCTGTTGGTAGAAGTTATTTATACAAGTTTCTTTATCCAATGGTATTTGAGCAGATACTACGGCATATTTAAACGTATGGATTTTTGGCCGATGATTAAATTGCTACTGGCAATTGGTGCAGTAATCATCGCAAGCGGCTTGGTCTTTGATGTTGGCACTGCTAAATTCAAAAAAAAAGACCAATGAACGGGGAATAGATTGCTGCCCTTGTTTGAAAAATTTTTACTATAATAATGGATAAGGATGAGCAAGCAGAATGCTTGACATGGATAAGCGCGTATACCTGCGCTTTTTTCATAATGAAAAAATAATTATGGGAGTGTGTGATGAAAGTATCCATCATTGTTCCGGTTTATAACGAAGAAGAGAGTATCGGATTGCTTTATCAAGCAGTCGAAAAATCCTTAAAAACCATGGGGTTTCCCTGGGAACTGATCCTGGTCGATGATGGCAGCCAGGATAATAGCCCAGAGAAAATCAGGGGTATAGTAAAGGAACACCCCGACCACGTTAGTGCGGTGATCCTGCGGAGAAACTTCGGGCAAACAGCAGCTATTGCGGCAGGAATCGACCATTCCGAAGGTGACGTGATCGTCCTGCTTGACGCCGATCTTCAAAATGACCCCGCTGACATCCCGGTTATGGTCAATAAGCTCAATGAGGGATATGACCTGGTCAGTGGATGGCGATTTGATCGGCAGGATAAATTTCTAACCAGAACTTTCCCATCTCGCATGGCAAATTCACTGATCTCCGCAGTTACCGGTGTTAAACTGCATGATTACGGCTGCTCCCTGAAAGCATATCGGCGTGAAGTACTGACTGGTTTCCGATTATACGGCGAGATGCACCGCTTTATCCCGGTGTACGCTAACTCTATCGGAGCAAAGATCGTAGAAGTCAAAGTACGCCACCATGCACGCAAATTTGGAAAAGCGAAATATGGGTTGGAAAGAATTTTCAAGGTTATTTTAGACTTATTCACTGTTAAATTCCTGACCTCTTATTCAAGCAAGCCAATATATGTATTTGGCGGCACTGGACTAGTGCTGATCACTTTCAGCTTCGCCTCATTATTATTTTTAGGCATCCGACGCATCGTAGCAAAAATCTCACCTTTTTCTTCACCTCTTTTCACAATCGCAATTATGATCGCGAGCATGGGTTTCCAATCCATATTGATGGGTTTAATCGCAGAATTATTGGTACGTACTTACCATGAATCACAGAACAAACCAGTGTACACTATTCGTGAAGTAATCCAATAGACTTTAATTTTTATGGAAAACATTCCAACGATAAAAATCCTTGTTATATCCCATGAATATCCCCCCATAGGGGGTGGCGGAGGGAAAGTAATTCAGGACCTTTGTAAGGGAATCGCATCCGACGGTTACAACTTTTATGTGCTTACTGCCCACTGGGATGATCTTCCAAAATATGAGGAATCGAATAATCTCGTCATAGAAAGAATCGGATCACACCGTACTCAAGCGTACCGTGCCAATCTACTTGCCATGGCTTGTTTTGTATGGAAAAGTTTTTGGCGGGCACTACAGATCATTAGAAAATGGCATCCTGATATTATTCACGCGCATTTTGCAGTTCCTGGAGGAGCATCCGCTGCGGCAGCTTCCCTTTTAACCAATATACCTTATATGATTACCGTACACGGTGGTGATGTCCCGGGCGGCGCTCCAGAGAAAACGAAAAAGTGGTTTCGTTTCATCCTCCCTTTCACTCAATTCATATGGAAGAAAGCTAAAAAGATCATCACGGTAAGTCAACAAACCCGCCAGTTAGCACACGCCCGATATCCCGTTAAAATTGATGTTATCCCAAATGGGATAGATACAGCTCGTTACCTTCACACATCATTAGAGATCCATGATCCACCATGTATCATGTACATTGGCCGTTTTTCACCAGAAAAGAACGCGCTGTTAGTTCCAATGATCCTTTCCCATCTTGGCGACCTCAAATGGAAATGCATGATGGTAGGTGATGGCCCTCAAATGGCTCGCGTTCAATCGCTAATCATCAAAAACCAGCTAGAGGATCGCGTGAAACTTCCCGGTTGGATCAAACCACATGAAGTTGATGAAGCATTGTTGAAATGTGATATTTTATTACTGCCCTCCCTGCGCGAAGGCATGCCGATGGTAGGACTCCAGGGTTTAGCATCTGGATTAGCGCTTGTGATGAGTGACATAGGTGCTTGCCCGGATATGATCAATTTAGAGAAAAACGGATTCCTTATAGAGGCAGGAGATGAAGAAGGATACGCGAATGCCCTGCGGATATTGCTATCGAATCCTGAGAAATTGCTTAGCTATAAAAAATGCAGTCTAGAAAAAGCAGGTGAATTTGATATCAAGAAAATATTTGATGCCTATAAAAACGTATATCAAACTATCTTGAAAGGAAAGACTTAACACTATGCGCATCGCATACATCTCGCTGCACTGGCCAAGATCCTTATCCAGTAGCGTAGGGAAAAAGATTGGGAATCAAATCAGGGTATGGAGAAATTTCGGACATACCGTTCAGTTCTTTTCACACCTCCATTCCACACACGCAAACGAAAAACTGGTTGAGGGACAGCGTTTTTATTATAAAAACGATATGGGGCTCTTTTCGAACGAATGGGATAGGATCACTGCGGCCAGGGAACTTCTTGAAAGTGTTCGTATTTACCAACCCGATGTGATTTATTTTCGTTGGGGTATGTACGTACATCCTATGAAGAAAGTTTTTAAAATTGCACCTACCATCATTGAAATAAATACCAATGATTATGAAGAACATAAACTGCTCGGGTTTCCAAGAGACCAATACAACCAGGTAACTCGTTCCATTTTATTAGGAAATGCAACTGGCCATGTGTTCACATCACAGGAACTTGCCAAAGATCCTGTATTTACGAAGTTTAATAAACCTTACACTGTAATTACTAATGGAATTGACCTTGAAAATACTCCGTTTTATCCAGCACCAGACAACACTTCTCCTCACTTGATCTTCATTGGAACGCCCGGAATGGCATGGCATGGCGTGGAAAAATTAGTTTTATTCGCTCAGCGCTTTCCTGATATCAATATAGATGTAGTTGGTTATAAATCCTTCAATAGCTCTTCTGGAATTCCGGCAAATATGATCTTCCATGGATATCAGCGGGGAAACAAATATGAGAAATTATTATCCTCGGCAGATGTAGCCATTGGCACCCTTTCGCTGCATCTGAAAGGAATGCAGGAAGCATCCCCATTAAAAATCAGGGACTGTGCCGCTCGCGGAATCCCCTGTATTCTGCCATATAAGGATACAGATCTGTATGATCTGGAATGCCGCAAAACATTAAACATACCAAACACTCTTGACAACATCACTACTCACGGGGTAGAGATTCATGATTTTGTCAAAAGAATGCGGGGTAAACGGTTGAAACGCTCTTCAACAGGAAGCCGAATTGATATTGTTCAAAAAGAAAAAACGCGTGTGGATTTCTTCAATTCAATCTTTCATCAAAACGGATGATGATCCTGTATAGAAAATATTCAACCTAACTGTGCTATACTGAAAAAATCACACGAAGGATAATCTAATTATTTTCAATGGAAGAGATCATTTGCCCGCAGTGCGGACGCCCAAACCTAATTGAAGCAGAAAAGTGCTGGTACTGCCAAACCATCTTGGAAAAGAACACAGGGGAGAATCAAGAAGAAGCTTCTACCATATCCACAAAAGCCGATAATCTGGTTGAAATAAAAACGATCCCAAGGGATGAGAAGCAACCTGATCAAGATATTCCCGAGTGGTTAAAGCACGTACGTGAATTGAAGGAAGCAGACCAACCTCCCGAAGAAAAAGACCCGAACTGGCAGCAGCAGACTTTTTTTATATCAGAAGAGAAACAGAAAAAGCAAAAAACCCAAGGGAAAAAGCAACCATCAATCAAAGGAAAAACCATACCTCACAATACTGAAAAGAAAAAAGCAGATGATCAATTATTAAAAACTGAGGAACAAAAACGCCCCAAGCAAAAACTTGATGCTGGCCGCCAAGAGAAACATGCCCTCGAAGAGGAATATAAGGATTCAGAAACCTTATCGGATGAGTTACCAAAAGGATTCACAAAATTATAAAAACAAATAAGCTTGACCAAATTTAAACGATTACAAAGAGGAAAAATGGAAAACAACCCAAATGACGAGACCATCAAAGAAATCCTTGAAGAGGATCACACAGAGATAAAGAATGGCGGGAAGAAAAAAAGCTGTTTGGTGCGTGCTCTAATTTTAATCATTCTGCTAATAGTTATATTTTTTAGCTTTATTTATGTTCAACAATATCTTTTAGACTTGGAAGCAGAAGCCATTGTTCGTGCTGCTCAGACTGCCACAGTGTTGGCCAATGAGCCATCAATCAAAAATGGTCCGGTTTCTGATAAAGCACAACCTGATACTTTAAACTCAGCTGAACAACCCACACCTACACCTGATCTGGAGATAGAACGTACCGCAACGGTTTCCGCCCAATTGACCAGCGTAGCTGAATTCCAAAAGACAGTAACCAGCGAACCTTGATATAAAGGTATTCGCGGAGCTTAAGCTACCTCTCTCTGCATATTTCTCACACGGCAGGGAACATCAAAGAAGGAAATCCAAAAAGAAATATCTAATTGGTTCAACTATGACTTGAGAAAAACCATTGATGAGATTCGCCCAAAATATTTCGTTGATGTATCCTGCCAAGGCTCAGTTCCGCGATCGATCACAGCCTTTCTGGAGTCAGATAATTATGAAGATGCTGTATAAAAAAGCAGTATCTTTAGGAGATGACGCCAATACAATGGCAAGTATCGACGGGGGAATCGCTGAAATTTTTTATGGACCCATCCCAGAAAACATTGCTTTAGAAGCGAGAAAGAGGCTTCCGAATGAATTCCTGAAAATCATAGATGAATTCTATGAAGTAATTCTGGAATAAGAAAACCTCTGCTCACAAGAGCAGGTGAGAGTTATCTAAGTAACACTTTCTGCTATGGATTCGCCAAAAGTTAATAAAGCCTGCACCATTTCTTCTGAAGACCCTTCTGCATACACTCGCAGCACAGGTTCTGTCCCAGATGGTCTGATTAAAAGCCAGGAATTATCCTCCAGGATATATTTCACCCCATCCTTTGCGCTCACTTCAGAAACTTTCACTCCTCCAATTTTCTCTGGAGCGTTTGAGATCAGTTTGTTTACCATCTTTTGTTTTGCAACCGGCCGATTCAGGCGTTGGTCTCGGCGAGTATAATATGCAGGTCCCACATCTGCCAACAGATCAGCTACCAATTCAGATAGCGGTTTTCCAGCTTCCGCAACAATCTCAACCAGCAATAACCCCATAATGATCCCGTCTCCTTCAGGTATATGTCCAAGGAATGAGATCCCACCAGATTCTTCACCGCCAATCAATACTTGTTCAGAAAGCATGTAATCTGCAATATGGTTAAAACCAACCGGCGTTTCATGCACAGTGAGACCATACCGTTCTGCAAGAAGGTCAATCATTCGTGTTGTTGAAACAGTGCGCACAATCGACCCCTTTAGTTTGCGTTTTTCAGCCAAGTAACGCAGAGAGAGTGCCATGATCTTATGGGGATCGACAAACACACCGCGTTCATCCATCGCCCCCAGACGATCTGCATCACCATCAGTCGCCAAACCAAGGCTTCCCTTGCCCATACAAATTGCGCCCGACAAAGCGCTCAGGTAATGATTAATTGGCTCAGGATGCACACCACCAAAACCCGGGTTCATTTCATGCCGGATCTCGTGGACCTCACACCCCGTTCCCTCTAATAACCCTTTTATCACACCACGCCCTGATCCATACATGGAGTCCACCACAACGTATTGCGGGTTCTCTGCGATTACATCAAAATCTATCAGTTTTCGAATGTGATCTTGATATGCGGGAAGGGGATTAAACCGTGTGATTAACCCTTTTTCACGGGCGACATCATAATCGATCAGGTTCGGACCACGACCCTGCGACTCATTATCATTTAGATATACTTCTACTTTTCGGCACAATTCAGGAAGGGCAGACCCGCCATAAGCCGCTTTCAATTTCATCCCGTTATATCGGGGAGCATTATGAGACGCGGTGATCACAATCCCCCCAATCGCATTCATATTCTTAACAGCATACGAAATGACGGGGGTTGGCGAATCCGACTGGCACAACAACACATGAAAACCATTGGCGGCTAAAACCCGCGCAGCTTCCTTAGCATATCTATCTGACAAAAAACGTGTGTCAAACCCGACAACCATCTTTTTAGGATCCGGTTCTGGATCGATCTTGATTCCATTTAACCACCCTTCTGATGCAACCGCATCCGCGATTGCCTGGGTAACCATTCGCAAGTTATGGAATGTAAAAGTTTCCGAAATCACTGCTCGCCAGCCATCCGTCCCAAAATTTATCGGCATAATGCTCACTCCTCGTTAGTAAATTGTTATTAAAATAAAAACCACAGGAAACTATCCTGGGATAAGTGCTAAAAATAATTAATCTCGTTAAAAATTGCTCTACACGTGAGCAAATACATGCCCGCTATTATAACCTATTGATAATCATGGAGTAAAATTACGCCCATGTCATATTCTCAGCCATCTTTGAAAAGACTATTCACGACACTCGTTGTGTTGTCTTTTTCAGCAGCCCTATTCGGCTGCAACAGAAACCAGCCCGACGCTGTTGAAACACAGGAAACCGTCCCGGCAACAGCAACCCCCATTCCAATCCCTGCTCCAGATAGGGCAATCCTGGCTGCACCAGATGATTCTTCTTCTATTGAATTAGCAGAAGCACAAATTTTGATCGCTGAATTGGCTGCTGGATCCGGATTAGAATTTGAGACACTCTCAGAAATATTTGCGAACGAGATCACATCAGATATAAAAATCATTGTATTCCTTGAGCAGCCTGACAACCTGGGCAGCTTAGCAGCCAACGCACCGGGGACACAATTCGTAGCAATCAGCAGCAAAAATTGGATCCCTCCCGCTAACGGAAATATTATTCTTAAGAATGAAGACCATGTGGCATTCCTGTCCGGCTATTTGAGCGCTCTTTTAGCACCAAATTTCCGAGTTGGCGCCCTCCTGGTTTCAGAAAATACTCAATTCAACCAGGCGTTTAACAATGGGGTGAGTTACTATTGTGGGCTTTGTGCTGCGGTTATTTACCCACTCAACACGTATCCTGTCATTTCTCAGCAGCCCGCAAATAGCCCTCCAGCCACCTGGCAGGCAGCGTTCAATGAAATTAATTCAAATAAGATTAATGTGTTATTTCTCCCAGGTGATGCTGCTTCCGCTGAATTGGGGACATATCTAACTGGGATGGATGTGGCAGTCATTGGTAACCAAGCACCCCCCGAAGAATTGAGGTCTCGCTGGGTCGCAACGATTTCTTCCGATGGATTGTCCCCTCTGCGAGAGATCTGGGATGATCTAATAGAAGGACGGGGTGGAAAAGTAGTGAACGCAAACTTAAAGATATCTGATGTAAATTATATATCTGTTGCTGATGGATTGGTATGGCTTAGTCAAGGAAAAAGGGGTCTTCTAAACAAAGTGATTGCGTTGCTCCGAAAAGGTCAGATTTACCCATATTCAGTCATTCAATAATTTACTTCTCAGCGTTTCCCATGAACTCATCCATTGTTGCCCGGCCAGGTTGAGATATACCTTCGCCCTTAATTACTTTCCAAACGGTTTGTAAAATAATTTTAATATCCAGACAAAATGTCCAGTGATCAACATACCATATATCCAGACGAAATTTTTCTTCCCAGGAAATCGTGTTGCGCCCATTGATCTGGGCCCATCCAGTGATACCCGGCAGCACTTCATGCCTTCTGGCTTGTTCGCCTGAGTAACGTTCAAGATACTGCATCAGGAGCGGCCGTGGACCAACTATGCTCATCTTTCCTTCCAGGACACTGAACAACTCCGGTAATTCATCGACACTTGTTCTTCGCAGAAAATAACCGAATTTTGTGATCCTTTCACCATCTGTGGATAATTCAATTTTTTGGTCCTGTGCTTTTTTCATTGATCGAAACTTATGCAGTTTAAAAGGAACACCGTTTTTTCCAGGTCTAACCTGAGTAAAGAACACTGGAAAACCATCGGAAATTACAATCACTATCGATACAACCAAAAACACTGGAGACAGTAAAACCATCGCGATCAATGCAAAAATAATATCGAAAACTCTTTTAATCAATGGTGTAGTTTTTCCGTCTCGTTTCATTCTATATTGATTTTACCAAAACGAAATGTTTAAACCACACTGGTTGGTAAGATATAATTGAGAAAATATTTGCAGAAAGTGGAATGGAAAATTTTGTCACCATTGAATATTGCGCCCCCTGTGGTTTCAAAAAACAGGCAACGCAGTTAGCTGAAGAAATCGAAGATCAATTTAGCGGGAAGATCTCACAAGTCATCTTGGAGCCAACCCAATCCATTGGCAGCTTCGAGGTTTTACTTGGAAAAGAACTTGTCTTCTCCAAGAAGAATACCGGGCATCTTCCAGACCCGGGAGAAATTAGGAAATTAATCATGGTGAGGTTATATTAATAATTATGAACAAAAAAGGACGTGTTTTTTCAGGCGCGCGCCCGACGGGCAGCCAGCACCTTGGAAATTACCTGGGGGCAATCCAAAATTACGTAGCGCTTCAGAAAGACTACGATTGCATTTACTGCATCGTTGATCTGCATGCGTTAACTACTATGGATACTACATTAAATTTAAAACAGAATACTCTGGAGATGGCTTTAGATTGGCTGGCAGCAGGAATTGATCCAGAAAAATCCATCATATTCATTCAGTCCCATGTCCCCGAGCTAGCCGAACTTCACACCATTCTTTCCATGGTCACACCACTTGGAAAACTTACCGCTTTGCCTACTTTTAAAGAAAAGATCCGTGAGCAGCCGGACAATATTAACTATGGACTAGTCGGTTACCCTGTATTAATGACCGCAGATATTGTCCTATATAAAGCAAACCTGGTTCCAGTGGGAATTGACCAAGCGCCGCATCTTGAATTTGCAAGAGAGATTGTGCGATCCTTCAATTTCCGCTACAAAACCGATGTGCTTATTGAACCGGACATGAAGATAACTAAAGTTCCTAAAGTACTGGGAATTGACGGCCAGAAAAAAATGAGCAAGAGCCTGGATAATCATATTGAGCTATCTGCGACACCGGAAGAAACACAAAAACGCGTGATGATGATGGTGACAGACCCCGCGCGTAAACGACGCTCTGACCCAGGTAATCCAGATGTCTGCAACGTTTTTTCTATGCATAAGATCTTTTCCAACCCCGAGGAGGTGGAAATGATCAACCAGGAGTGCCGCATAGCCGGGATTGGCTGCGTGGACTGCAAAAAGATCTTCGCAAAAAACCTGAATGATGGTTTAGAACCTTTCCGAGAAAGACGCGCACAAATTGGCAAAGACCCAAAAAAGGTTTTTGATATTCTATATGAGGGTGGGCAGCGGGCAAAAAAGATCGCTGAAGAAACAATGCGGGAAGTCCGCAGTGCAGTTGGATTGCCGTAATCGTTTAAAAGACAGTCATGCGCTCAGTCATCCAACGTGTAAATAAAAGCCGGGTTATCATAGACAAAGCTATCAAGGCGGAAATTGGGCAAGGGTTGGTGATCCTCCTTGGGATAGAAAAAGGAGATGACCAGGAAAAAGCGGACTGCCTGGCTAAGAAAATTTCAAACATGCGGATATTTGAAGATAAAGAGGGAAAGATGAATCTATCTCTCATAGATATCGGCGGAGAAGCAATTGTCGTTTCTCAATTTACGCTAATGGCAAATACGCGCAAAGGCAACCGTCCTTCATTTACCCACGCCGCACCTCCAGATACTGCCAGTCCACTGGTAGATTATTTTATTCAGAAGATGAAATCCTATGGAGTGAACACACAGAGCGGGGAATTTGCCGCACATATGCTGGTTGAGATCCACAATGATGGTCCCGTTACTATCTTATTGGACTTCTAGCCACTGCCACAACATTTAATATAAAAATCCGTATATTAAATAAAATATTAATGCGTTTTTACAATATCCATATGAAAATAAGAATTAGAAAACAATTGGAGGAGAAATGAGAATTACAGATCTTATCACTGGTTTATCCGCCCTGCTTTGGGCAGCGGCTATCGGCTTAATTGCACTCATTACTGTACAAACTTCCCGCGGACAGAAAATGAAAAATGGGCGCACCTTGATTGCCATTTTGTTTACCAGCGCTTTGGTTCTAACAACCTTGAGCGCGGGGTTGGTGTTCGTGGAACCGCACGAACGCGGTGTGGTAATCTCGGCAATTGCCCCTAAAGGGTATCGGGAAACAGCCCTACAGCCAGGATTGAGGTGGATAGCGCCTTTCGTTGAAAGAGTTGAGCGGTACCCTGTATCACGCCAAACATACACCATGTCCATCGCCGCGTATGAAGGTGATATCCAGGGCGACGATTCAATCGCAGCCCGTACAGCAGACGGACAAGAAATCTTCGTGGATGCTTCTGTTATCTACCAGGTCAACCCAAATAAGGTCGTAGATGTACATATCCTTTGGCAGGACAGGTATTCATCTGATCTGGTCCGTGCTCAATCGCGCGGCATCATTCGCGATGCCGTATCCCAATTCAACGTTGAGCAGGTAATAAGTAATAAGCGCTTTGAATTGGTTGCATATATCAATGAAGAATTAGGAATAAAGTTTGACGAGAATGGATTGACATTGGTCGATTTTGTACTCCGCAACATCACTTTCTCTCCAGAGTACTCAGCTTCCGTTGAACAAAAGCAGATTGCCGAACAGGAAGCTAGGCAGGCCGCTTTTGTCGTCGAGCAAAAAATTGAAGAAGCCAAGCAGGTGATAGAAACCGCAAAGGGTGATTCACAGGCAGCCGTAATTGCGGCTGAAGGACGTGCCCAATCACGGTTGATTGAAGCGCAGGCAGAGGCAGATGCCTTAATATTGATCCAACAAGCCATTGCAAACAACCCTGAACTTCTAACTTATCAGTACATCACCAAATTAGCCCCAAATATTAGCGCTATGTTGCTTCCCAGCGAATCACCATTTATATTCCAGATTCCAGAAGCAACTCCATAATTAAGTTGGCGATAATTAATCCTGATACGCAGATTCATACCTGCGCATCAGGATACGATAACATCCTGTCTCCTGGACACCGCACAAGCTTATCTTGACGACGGTGGTATTTTATGCCATACTGCTTCACATTATTAGCATGAATTCTGGTTTTTAATAGGAAGAGTTAACCGCCTTTTATTAACCCATAAGTTGAAATTTTATTTTCCTTGTAAGAAAGAAACGGGAAAATTGGCGTGATTAAAAAAAGCAGTGAGATGTTCTTGAAGATATGACACAAATGCCTTTTATGATAAGGAAAAACATATCACAATACATGGTTTATGTTAGAAAGATTCTTATTGTATCTTGGGTGGTGGTAATCGCAACCGCCTGTATTTCACCCGCGCAAAACACTGTTCTTCCAACACCTGTTTATCAAGTTCAGGAATATACGCCAACACCGACTTTGACCATTGAACCAACAGTTACACCTACTGCCACAGTCAATCCACTGGTTACACTTACTCCAACCCCTGACCCATTCTTGGATCTTTATCTGGATTCCTTGAGATTAAAAAATTACGGAGGAGGTGTTCTTCAAGATGAGGGAAACCTGAATGGTGCAGATGGATTTTCACGGAAATTATTTAAATACCGTAGTGAAGGATTAGATTTATATGGTTTTATTAATATCCCTGATGGAGATGGCCCTTTTCCAGTAATAATATTAATCCACGGATATGTGGATCCGGGAAAATATAATACGATGGATTATTCTACGCGGTATGCGGATGCGCTGGCAAAAGAGGGCTTTATCACTTTGCATCCAAATTTACGGGGGTACGCACCTTCTCAGAAGGGCGAGAATATTTTAGGGGTAGGGGATACAGTCGATGTGTTAAATCTTCTCGCACTCGTGCGCCAGCAGTCCGGATCAGCGGGCCTGCTTGAAAAAGCGGATGGTAATCGAATTGGATTATGGGGCCATTCTATGGGTGGTGGTATCGTGATGCGCGCACTGATCATTGACCGTGAGATCAAAGCCGGGCTGCTTTACGCGGCAATCCATTCAAATGAGGAATTTAATTTGTCCCACTTTGAAAAGGATGGGCGTGGAAATATTAAGTTAATCGCTCCCGCAAGCGCTTTGGCAAAAATATCTCCTTCAAATTATCTGAATGAGATTACTGCGCCAATAAGCATCCATCACGGCGGTCTTGATGATGTAGTGCCTGTAGAATGGTCGCGGGACTTATGTGAGGTGCTTGATAATTTGGGGAAGGATGTGCAATGTAGAGAATACCCTGACCAACCCCATACTTTTCAGAAAAACGGAGATACTACATTCATAAACAATATGATTGCTTTCTTTGATGAAACTGTTAAATAGTTGAAAAACACGTTGATAGGTTTTAGATGGAGATAAAAATATATATAATCAAGAATAAAAAGGACAGTTATCATGGGAAAGAAAGATAAGCACAAGAAAGACAAGAAGGAAAAGAAAAACAAAAAAAACAAAAAAAACAAAAAAAACA
>CBDAFG010000100.1:0-3891 GCA_965195205.1 uncultured Pelolinea sp.
ACAATTTACAATAAAATGGAATGATCCTGAGTTTAATATCTGGTGGCCTGTTAAAAGCCCGATTTTATCACAGCGTGATGAACTTGGAAGATTGATCGATTAATTTAGGTAATAAGCTGAGGTATAAAATGTTCGAAGGAAAAAACGTTCTGGTTACAGGGGGCGCAGGGTTTGTCGGGGCCAATTTGGTCAAACGGCTGGTTGGACTCGGTGCAAATGTCCGTGCAACACTGCATAAAAATGAAGAAAAGATAAAGAGTGAAAAAATAGAATATACAAGATGCGATTTGCTAAGGTCGGAAGAGTGCCGCAACGTCTGTAAAGATATGGAATATGTTTTTCTTTGTGCGGCAAATACGTCCGGTGCTGCAGTCATGGAAAAAACACCACTCGTTCATCTGACGCCAAATCTAATCATGAATGCCCTGATGCTGGAGGCGGCTTATGCTGCCGGTGTGAAAAAAGTTCTATTTATAAGTACTAATACCGTTTATCCCGCTACGGATTATCCTGTAAAAGAAGACGATGTCTCAAACGAATTCTTTGAAAAGTATTTCATCGTTGGCTGGATGAAGCGTTTTAGTGAGATTATGTGCGAGATGTATGCGACCCGCATAAAAACACCCATGCAGACAGTCATTATCCGACCGGCAAACATCTATGGGCCTCTCGATGACTTTAAGTGGGAAACATCCCATGTTCTTCCTGCCCTCATTCGCCGTGTTGTTGAAAGGCACGACCCCATTTCTGTTTGGGGAGACGGGAAAGACATTAAAGACTTTATATATATAGATGATGTTCTTGAAGGTCTGTTGCTTGCAATGGAAAAGATCAATGGCTTTGATGTTATCAATATTGCCAGCGGCAACCAATATGTCCTGAGCGATCTTCTGGAACAAATGGTTATGCTTGATGGTTATGACAATGCCAATATTGTGTATGACGCCTCCAAACCAACTATGATCCCGAAACGCTTAATAGATCCATCAAAGGCAAATGCATTGCTTGGCTTCAAAGCAAAAACGCCCATCGAAGAAGGCTTGAAAAAAACCATTGATTGGTATCGGAGCACCCTATGATTATAACAAGAACCCCCTTTCGGATCTCATTTTTCGGCGGTAGCACCGACTTCCCGGCATGGTACCGAGAACATGGAAAAGCTTCAGAATCTCGATAAAAAGAAGCACGAACTCAGGGCCATGCATCGGTTGGTCGAGTCTGCCATTGATATTCTTAACGACAGCGTTGATGGGTATGATGACTTTGGAAGATTGCTTCATGAAAATTGGCTGTTGAAAAAGAGCCTTTCCGACAAGGTTTCCACAGCTCAGATAGACGACATATATAGCAGGGGGATGGCGACGCTTATAGATATTGATCCTCCGGAATCATATAAAATAGCCAATCAGGTTTCTGATGAATGAATAAGAAGGGGTCAACAGAATGGTTACGGTAGAGAAAGGCGAAAACGTTCAAAATGGTGATGCAATCTATATAAAAAGCCCGACCAAGTTGCTCAGCTTCTGCATGTTTGGTAGGGATGACGACTACATGCTCGATTTCCGGTACCGCATCGCTACGGCGATCAACCATCTCGCACGCAGTATCAAGAACCTGGGACAACAGGATAAAGTAGAGATACTGGTCACGGATTGGGGCAGCCATGTTCCGATGGCGCAGATACTGGAGCTTTCACCGGAGGCCGCCGACGTATGTAGATTTATCTATGTTCCCCCAGAAGTGATTCGTGATACCCAAGAAAGCGAAGACAACTTTTATACAGCGCGAGCATATAACGTAGGGGTCCGGCGAGCATGCGGGAAATACATCCTGCCATATTCTGCTGATACGCTTATCCAGGAACATTCGTTGGCGCAGATACTCAGATTGCTTAGCGAGGAAATCCATTTATCAATCGATGTGAAGTGTACCTACTTTATTATACCTCGTTTTGACGTTCCTTGGCAGTTTCTGGAGCGGCGTCCCAATCTGGAGGAATGGGATCGATATCTGCTTCTTCTTGCAAAAAACACCCCCCCGGAACCAGTAAAATATTTTTCGAATTTCGGTGGTGCGGGGGGATTCATGACGCATCGCTCTATTTGGCACAAACTACGCGGAGTAGATGAAAGTCTCATAAAAAGTTGGGGATGGCATGATAATGATTTGGGAATGCGAGTTTCGCAAAACTATCCTTGGCTATCGTTGTCTGCGCTTGGCGTATTCCTTTACCACATGGAGCATACTCCACACGCAGGCCGCCGTGCATCTGTATTGTCTAAACCAACAAACCCCCATCACTTCAATACATTTTTGCATGTGAACAGTGACGATTGGGGACTCGGCAGTTATGATTTGGAAATACAAGTACCACAAATTCGATGTGCTTCTGAATTTTCGACAGGCAATTTCGTGCAATGTGAACCAGAGGCCAAGGTATCTTGGCAGCAATCCTTTGAGGAAATTGTGTCAGAAATGAAGAATGACCTGCACATGGAAAGTGTAAAGCAAATTGTCATATCTTTCTACGGTCGGGATGGGATGGTTGATAACGAGGAACTAAATGCTCTATTTTTCTTGTCTTGGTATAGTCATAATCATTATCCTCGCCGATATCTGGAGTTTGCTGGTAGAAATTCTGAGGCTGTGGTCGTGGCAGCAGCCTGCCCAAGCGTAGAGATTTACAAAGTAGGTCATTGGGAAGGAATTGGATCTGATGATTCACCAATTACTCTTGCCCATACGCTTGATGCTTTCCAATTTCGCGGGTATGTCCGTTTTGTTAACGGTGAAATCGGCACAGCAATTCAACGTTTAAAAGATTCTTTTGTAGGTCAATTCGGATTCGATCTCATGCTTGTGGGAGGCAAGATGGTTGACGAGGTGGCGGATGATCAAGTTTGCAGCCTTATCTCATATCTATCCCCAGGGGGTGCACTCATTCTCAGTTATCCCTCCCCGAATGATTTTATGCGTATATGGCAAAAAATAAAAGATAATTACAGTCAATACACCTATTTCCAATGTAAGAGTGCGAAGACGGGCATGGTGCTGGCAGCTAAATTAAGAGATTACAATTATGATCAAGTTTCATAGTATCATGGCAGAACACGATTACAATGTGTACGAAGGCGCAAATCGTGCGGTTAGCGAGAAATTCGGCATGCCGACACACATATTCAGGGACTCATCATGGAGGTGAAATTATGAGAATAGAATTAATAACCATGTGGTATAATGAGGAATTTCTTGCACCTTTCTTTCTCAACCATTACACGTGGGTTGACAAGATACATATCATCCTTGATGCAGATACGACAGATCGCACGGAAGCCATTGCGAAGCGGTATCCGAATGTCGAGATAGAGCATTTCAAGTTCCCGGACATGTTCGACGACATCCTGAAGGTGAACAAGTTCAACGAGAAGTATCGGTCTCTCACGGACGCCGATTACGTGATTCTTGCCGATTCCGACGAATTCATATTCTGCAACCATATCAATAAGCCAGTGCGTGATCATATCGAAGCAACAATGAAGGATGTGTACTTTGTGAATCTGTGGCAAGTATACAAGCATGAGCAGGATCAGCCGCTGGACCCGGAGGCGCCGGTCCCCGGCCAAAGGCGCCATGGCGATCCAAACATGTTGGATCCATTCAATATTCTGTATATCAAGCCGGCCGTGGTGAAGGGCAACAAGGACCTTTCTTGGATGCCGGGTAGCCACGAATTGATCTATAACGGGAAGAGCCTGTTCTGGAAAACGCGGGATGATGCCGTCCTGGCAGCATTGAACGTATCTATGAAGAGGAATGAACTGCTCCAGGGCGCCCACTGGCGGCTCGTAGATCTTGACGAAACAATCAAGAGAAGGATCCGCAACCGAAAGA
>CBDAFG010000101.1:0-2486 GCA_965195205.1 uncultured Pelolinea sp.
TGTCCCCTTTTAGAAGCATTAGCATTAATAATTCTTTTTGCGAGAACTCTACTAATTTGGTATTTTTCATATAAATCGTCAAAAAAATCATCATTTGGGTTTTTCCCTTTCACATCAGAATTACTTAATATCCATTTGCAACCCAAAGAATCAAGTTTATCGCAAAAATTTTTTAGTCGTATTTGTTCGTTATCATTAAACTGCTCTTTTGCATATGAATTAAAGCTTGATGTTTCATTAAGTGGTTTATAAGGTGGATCTAAATAAAAACAGGTTTCATTTTCTACATGAGCGATTGTTTTTTCAAAGTCGCCGTTTAATATCGTCACTTTTTTTAAAGCCTGACTCACAGCCCTAAGATTTTCACCATCACAAATCAAAGGTTTTTTATAGCTCCCAATGGGAACATTAAACATGTTGTTCTTGTTGACTCTAAATAATCCATTGAAACAGGTTCTATTCAGAAATATAAATAGAGCTGCTTTAGTGACAATCTCTGAATTTCTTGTATTGAACGAATTCCTTTTCAAATAATAATATTCCTTTTTTTTCTCTTCATTAGTAGATAAAGCATGATATTCTTTTTGCCACGATTTTAATAATGAAATAATCTTTTCAACAGAATTTGAAATAGTTTTGTATGTAATGGTTAAATCTGTATTTATATCGTTTATGATAACCATTTTTAGGTTTGGGAAATTATTTAATACCCAAAATAAAACAGCACCACTCCCCACAAAGGGTTCTATATAAACAAAACTATCCTCTCGTGTAAATGGAAATTTGGAGCTTATAACATTTATAAGTTGAGTTTTACCACCAGCCCATTTAAGGAATGGTTTGGGTTGTTTGATATTCATCTTTTAACCATAATTTTAGTATTACCTAATTATAGGCATAATAATTACAAGCAACCGGGCGTTTTTGCTCTGCTAGTTTCTTTTGCCAGAATGAATATTGACAAATCGTGCTCATTCTCTATGGGCGAATCCGGTGCTTGCAAGATTTGAGTAGGTATTTGCTGCAATGAAATAACCTGTCTTTTGCGTTCATGATCTTCTATCAGTGTGTTATGTAGCAGAATTGTACCAATTCTCTTTATATTTTTAGCAATATACAGTGGCATATTCTTTTTTATGAGAAGAAATATCTCAAGGAAACGAGAGCAGTTGAAGTATAAATATTATGATTATTAAAAAAAAGCCCTTACGGGCTTTTCCAGGTGCCCCCAGGGAGATTCGAACTCCCGTTTTAGCCTTGAAAGGGCTGCGTCCTGGTCCCCTAGACGATGGGGGCATCAGCCAGAAATTTTACCATATCTTGGTCATTTCTAAAATAGAAAGAGCACAGGATGGTTCACCCATTCAGCGGCTGAACGCATTCCGGGGAGTCATTGCGGGGGTTATTGACCGCCAGCCCAACCGGATGCGCGCGCATCTTATCCGCGGGGTAGGGCGCCAGCATCGCCTGCAGGGCATCCGCGGGATGATCCGTGAGCCAGTCCCAGCAGGTGGTTTTATCCAGGATGACGGGCATACGGTTATGCACACTTGCGACAAGATCGTTGGGTGCGCAGGTGATGATCGCACAGGTGCAGACCGTTTCCCCTTTGGGCGAGTGCCAGGCTTCCCAGATGCCGGCGAATGTAAAAGGCACACCATCTGTGAGCTGGAAGTAGGTGGGTGCTCTGGGCCCGCTCCGCTGGGAGGATTTTTGCCATTCGTAAAAACCATCTGCTAAGATCAGGCAGCGACGCTGTTTGAATGCGTTTCGATAAGAGAGCTTCTCCTGGATGGTCTCAGAACGGGCGTTGATCATCCGTGAACCGATGGCGGGGTCTTTGGCCCAATGCGGGATCAACCCCCAACGGAGCATTTCTACGTCCCGTGCGGCAGGGTTGGTGACGACCGGAATATCCTGAGATGGAGCGGTGTTGTAGCGCGGTGTCCATTCGGAGGGCACTTTGCCAAGGTCTAATTCTTGCTGAAAAAAAGCAGGTTCAAGCGTGATCGTAAATTGTCCGCACATGATCTTCCTTTCAACATAGCCTGAATCTTTTATATATTGTTCTTCGTATATGATTATATAATGAAATTATTACTGATTTGATTATCAGGGATTCGGGAGAAGAATGTGAAGATTGTTATCTTAGATGGCGCATTGGAAAAAACGCCTAAAAACTGGAGTGCATATTTAAACGACATGACTTTAACGCTAAAGGAAAACAATCATGAAGTAATACATTTCATTTTAAAGGATGCTGACATTCACCACTGCACGGGGTGCTTCAAATGCTGGATGAAAACCCCCGGTGTGTGTTTTTTTGATGATGATTCGCGGGAGATTAACCGCGCGGTGATCAATTCTGATTTTGTGTTGTGGGCATCGCCGCTGGTGATGGGATTTCCCACCTCCATACTGAAGAAGAAAATGGACCGAACCATTCCACTGATCCATCCATACTTTCAGATCGTGCAGGGAGAAGA
>CBDAFG010000102.1:0-71423 GCA_965195205.1 uncultured Pelolinea sp.
ACGGCGGTGCAAGTTGATTGCACCATGTGGTTTAGTGCGATCCCCATTTTCACTGTATTCAACTGTAGCAGCATGATTGCCGCGTACAAATATCACCGGGACATTCAACGAGTCAACCAGAAACTCCAGGTAATAATACGGCAGATCACCACAACCTAGTACAAGGTCAACATCTGCAAAACGCAGGCAAGTTTTTACATCATAGAGAATGCATTCAACTTTATCACTAACAGACAATATGATCATTTCTTATTATTCTACTTGATCGCAAGTCAACTTAAAATAATTAATTAGGATTGGAAAAGTCAAAAAGCTGCTAAACGATAATGCATACTCAGCTGAGTATCACATCATATCTATAACGGCTGTCTTATGTCGAACAAACAGCAAATACTCAGTGGTTTTTTGTAACCTACCTACCCTGTATAGGCACCCCCTGTGCAACTCTAAGAAGCTGATTTCTGATCAAGCGTTATCCTCGATTCACCCTATCCTATATATTGTGTCTGTTGTGTTTATAGCTTCCATGGTTCCTACTCAAATTGCACCATACTTAAAAGAAAAACAATTTGACATAGTACTTATCACCCACTTACCAGTGTCTTACCAAAAGTTTAACGGCCCGAGTTTATCTTGTATGAGATGTAGAAAATCAGTTGATACTTTCACCCAGATACTTTTCTCCTTGCTAAACAATATTGATATAACTGGTTCACGTCTTTTCCTTTAGATTATAATTTTGTAAGGATATCTGTAACTTCTTAGGAGCAGGATCTGCGAAAGAAAGGAGTTCTAATGATGACTGAAAAACTGCATTCAAAGCAACTGTTTTTTTTGATTGCGATTTTTATCATGCTTCTCCAACCTGCTTGTTCTTTATTCAGCGGGCAAACCATTTATGAAGACCCTGATCATGTTGATTTCAGCGCTGAAGAGACAGCTATCCCAGAAGCACAAAACCCTGTTGAAGAGCAAGAGGAAGCTGCAGCACCCATGGAGGAATCCTATTTCGAGCAGGATAGCATCAAACTATACTATGACCCCCAACTAATTTTGGATGTTGAACCGCCCACTGAGAGCATCCCTGCTTCAAACGGTAGCGAGATGTATGACATGGCCCACCCTGCCTACGTGCATTTTGATCTATATATGGAGCAAGCTCAAATATACGTTGTCACGGTTCAAGAGTATGAAACTGCAGCAGATTTTGCGCCTGGTATTATTGCTGATCTGTATCGTCTAACTGACAATATTAATAATTTTAGTGATTGTGTCCCAGAATTACCATTAAATGAATTTTTCCACGTTTGTGACCATCAACAGTTTAATTCCAATCTGGCCAAAGTTGATTTCCAAAACGGCACTGGCCTCAGATTTGTATCTGTATATGGTATTCAGGATATGGCCCCTGTAGAAAACGAGCACCTGTTTTATGTTTTCCAGGGCTTCACGAACGATGGCAAGTACTATATCAAAGCTGTTGTCCGATTATCACATTCACAACTTCCAGAGATTGGCGAAATTCCATCAGATGTTTATACAGCAGCAGATGCCAGCACCGTAGAGCAATATTTTGATGGATTTGAGCAGATGTTAAATCTAGATGAAGCTAATTTCTCACCCGCGCTTGATTGGATCGACACATTCTTGGGATCACTGCGTGTTGAGTGATCTCTATCCTGAATTTATCTCTAAAAACAAAAGTGCTTGCCTGGAGCCCAACTACCAAACCCTCAAGTCTAATATCAATCCTTCTTCAAACAAATCACTTCAGAATACGTCTAGCTGTTCCAAGTGGAAGAGAAAATCGGTTGATATTTTCATCCAGATACTTCTCTCCTTGCCAAATAATATTGACGTGGCTGTTTCACGTCTTTTTCATTACTTGCGCTCGTTTCTGTATTTCTTCACAACCACCCTGTTCACATTTTTTATCTCAAGCAGGAGTGAGAAATACAGAATAACTCATATAAGGATTAAAAAATATAAACTTCGATTGATTACAGCGCCATGCCCTTTGCAGCCTTTTTCGGTAACCTGTCCATATTTATCAGACGCCTGTTAAACAATCCATACCCTATGCTCACAAACACCAGTACACCCGCTGTAATGAACCAGATCTGGATGCCAAATTTATCCGATACCGGTCCGGCAGCGGCCAATCCAATTGGTCCAGATAGGTTGACTATGCTTCCGAACAACGTCATTACTCTTCCTTGGTATTCGTTATCAATATTAGCCTGCAGGATCGCGCTCATCGGCCCATCCACAATCGGGATCATGAACCCGGCCAAGAACATGGGCGGTAAG
Source organism: uncultured Pelolinea sp. (assembly GCA_965195205.1). Classification (GTDB taxonomy): domain Bacteria; phylum Chloroflexota; class Anaerolineae; order Anaerolineales; family Anaerolineaceae; genus Pelolinea. Next base: position 2,311 of record CBDAFG010000102.1, read on the forward strand.
GCCCAGTATATTTTTCCTTCAGGGAGAAGCCCCATCAGAAAAATACCCAGCCCCACACCCAGCCCACCCAGGAACATTGTGTAGATGTTTTTCTTGAACCCGCCCCACACGCCCAGTACCAGTGCGCCCACAATTATGCCTATCCCCATAACAACTTCCACCAGGCTGTACTGTGCTGCATTCCCATTCAGGTGTTCAAACACTAACAGAGGAATCAGAGAAATGGCTGGTGTAAGTGCCAACTTGAAAACCAAACCTATTCCGGTTAGCACCATCAGCGCCTTCCAGTTGACCAGGTATAAGAATCCATCGCGCATATCCCGCATCACCGTACCAGCCCAACTTTTTCCATGATTTTCCAATTCTTGCTGTTTGGGGATAAAAGTAAAAGCAACAATCCCTATCGCGATAGCAGCGGTTATCACATCAATAAATAATGAACCTTCCACATCCAAAAGTTCCAACACCAGCGCGCCCATCGGGGCTGAGACGATATTGATAATTCCGCGCGATGCCTGGTTAAGGCCTGCAATGCGCGCCAGGTGCTCCTCCGGCACCATCAATGCTACGGATGTCTGCTCTGCCGGGTAGTGAAACGCGCCCCCGATTGATCGCAGCAGCAGGATTCCATAAATGAACCATACTTCGGCGCGGTCCATATAGAACAGCACGCCTAAACCCAACGTAGCCATCGCAATTGCTGCATCTGCAGCGATGATAACCCTCTTGCGGTTTGCCCGGTCCACAATCGCGCCGGCAAACGGCTGCATCACAATCTCAGGGATTAGCGCGAACATGGATGCTGTCGCCAAAACCGTCGCCGAACCCGTCTCGCGCGTCAGCCACCATACCAGCGTGAACTGCACCAGTGAGCTGCCCATGATTGAAACCATTTGGCTGATCCAAAATGGGAAAAATTGCTGTTTCCAATTCTCCTGATTGTTTGAGGTTTTCATAAAATATTCCTTCTCCCTGAAGACCAGTTAGTCTTCGCTGTTAACACGTTGTAACAGCAGCTCGAGATCAAAAGCAGTAAAAAACCAGTAGTACTTCTTGACATCTCTAAAATTCCATTTTCTCGAACTTTGCCAACGCCACAAAGATGAATACTACACTCCACAGGGCAGTGGCGATCAGCGGTGCAATTCCCGGCTCAACGGGAATCGCCTGTGCGCTGGCAGTTAGGAGTGCGATCTTCGGGAGCATCCAGGGTGTGATATAAAATAACGGCTCAAACAGACTCCCCAACAGCCCCCCGCCCAAGAGGAAACCCAGTGCAATCCCCAGGATGGGACCACGATTGTTGAAAATGGTTCCCAGCATCAGAGTTAGGGTGAGGTAGAAGAGAGTATGTACAGTCATAATCCCAACTGCGGACAGGAAAGGCGCCAAAGGAAACAGCGCACCCATGTATAGCGACAACATGCCAAAAGCCACGACAGAAGGCAGTCCAACCAACAGAAGAAACACTCCCAGCGCATTGGCGGACACCTTTGCCAAAACGTAGGCACAACGTGTCACTGGTTTAGAAAGCAGCCATTCAGCCACGCCGTTTTGTTTCTCGTCGATGATCAGACCTTGTACCAGGATGATCGTCCCTATCGCCAACACCGGAACGCCAAACTCGAAGAAAACATTCAATCCCAGCAACAGGATATAGGTAATTAACCCGCCAGCTTGGGCAATTTCGGATGCAGAGGCATTCTTGACTTCTTCGTTAGATACGAACAGCATGATTGCCATCATGCCGCAAAGCAACACCGTCCACAGCAGGGCGTTGATCCACCAGCGATGGGTGCCCCACCAGACCCTGCTATCTTTTCTGAACAGATTGGAAAAACCACGCAGCCCACCCCATTCGTTCACTTTTTGAAAATCTAAATTAGCTGACATTTTCATCTCCTTTGACAATTTCCATAAAAACTTCTTCCAGTTCATATTTCTTGCGGTTGAACTCGGCCACTGTCACAGCGGGGTCAGCCAGCACGTACCGAAGCAAGTCCTTTTCGGCGGCTGCCTCATCGCTCACACTCACGTGCCAGACGCTTGTTCCGTTGTGTGATGCCACCGTCATGTGCGTCACCCAGGGCAGTTCTATCAGCCGCTCGCCCAATCCATCAGGCGCGCCCTTCAGAGCCACTGTGTAAACCACGCCATCCTTGCCATTCAAGATTTGTTCGATCGGTCCGCTGGCCACCACTTGTCCCCGGTTCAAAATAGCAACAGAGTCACTGATTCTTTGTACATCATCTAAAATGTGGGTGGAGTAAAAGATCGTAGAATACTTGCGCAAACGGGCTATTACATCTAGTATTGATTGTCGACCAATCGGATCGAGCGCCGAAGCAGGCTCGTCCAAAATTAGCAGATCAGGATAATTGACCTGAGCTAGGGCGATACCCAATCGCTGCTTCTCGCCACCAGAAAAGCCTTTGATAGGACGGTCAGCTTTATCTTCCAATCCGACCAATTCCAACATCTCATCGCAGCGCTTCCAAACTTTGTCCTGTGGACCGTCAAAGAAGAATTTCGCGGTAAATCGCAAGTTTTCCCGGGCAGTCATGTGCTCGATAAAGCGCAGCTTCTGGGGCAAGTAGCCGATGCGTTCACGGATTGCAACGCTATCGGTCACAATGTCGTGCCCAAAGATCAAGCCACTTCCAGCCGTTGGACGGCACAATCCTAACAATGTTTTCATCAACGTGGTTTTTCCGGCCCCATTGGGGCCGAGGAAACCAAAAATCGAATTACGGGGTACTTGTAGATCCACACCTTGGAGAGCTTTTACATCTCCAAAGGATTTGCTCAGACCATGGGTTTCGATTACATAATCGTCAAGTTGTATCATATTTCGTCTCCTTTTTAATATTATTTGTCTATAGGATAAAATAAAATCCCACAATGCACATCAGGCTACTAGGGAATTTCGTTATTAGTCAGGTGGCTAATATATTTTTTGCTTATAAGTGACCAATCTACTACGTATAGAATGGGTGTCATGATTGTGTCTCATTCTCGCGCGTAAGCGTCTTTGCGCCCCAAATGGCTGTAATACCAATCGCAGCGACAAACCACAATAAAATGGAATAAGTATCCGCGCGCTCGGTAAGTGCGATCATTTCACCGGTAAAGTTGACCATGGAATGAAACAGGATGACCGCTAATGTACTACGGCCTGTATTGTTATAAAGCCACGTAAAGGGTAGGCTCAAGGGAACAATGCCAATGATGAACAACCAGAAAGCCAGAGTGCCAACACCCAGGCCTGCCTGGTAGGAACCCTGGATAAAAAACATGGGCAGGTGCCACAACGACCACACGACTCCCAAAATCAGGCTGGAAACCAGTGCGCTCCGTTTCTCCTGCAAACGATCCAACACGTAACCACGCCAGCCCATTTCCTCGATAAATGGGATTAGAGAAGCAAAAAGGATCGATAGAATTATTGCTGAGAGGTTGTTCGACAGCAGGTTTTGTGCAGCTTCCCCCAAAGTTGCGCCGCTGCCTCCGGTCACAAGATCGATAAGCGCGGCTAGGATATTTAGGATGGGGACAAACATAAAAATAACCAGATACCATCTGGCTGGTATGCGCTTGAAATCAATGATGCGCTTCCAGTAATTGCGTCTCCCTTCTTTACCTCGCGTGAGATATGTAAACCCAATGCCAGTAACCATCGGGCCGCAGACACCAATTAGCAGTAAGATAAACCCACTAGCTGTTTCCATGTTGGCCCCCAGTAAGACCGCCACTACCCAGAAGAACCAGGTCCAAGCATAAGTGGCAGTAAAATAAACCCATGGGGTAGCCAGTGTTGTTTTCGTTTTTTCGTTCATTTGTATTTCTCCTTTATTACTAATTCGAATTCAAATTACATTTGTTCAATAAGAAAGTTGAAAGAACCTTTGGGCGCTTTCAACATTGCTTCAATTAAAGGGGGGAAAGCTGTCATCCGGCGGATCAGGTCTTCTTGTGCCCAGGGGTAAATGCCAATATCGGTCAAGAATTGGATGCCCGCAAGGATGAATTCCGCGCATTCTAGCGGATGCTCGGTCTGGAAAATTCCCTCCTCACAACCTTGCCTAATCAGATTTCCATAGAGCGGTGAATACCTCGAAAGCGTGGCAACTAACTGGCAGGTATGCATCCCTATATTGCCCGGGCTGTGCAGATGTTCAAGGATTTCCTTATGGCTATCGGATAGGCTTCTGGATGTAGCAAGGATGCGGATCTTATCGATAGCGTTGCCTGAGATCTCTTGCAGCAGCACTTGTTTATGAGCAATATCTTTCTCTACAATGTTCTCAATGACGGCTTCGAGCAATTCTTCCTTTGAGTTGAAGTAATAGTAAATAGTACCTTTGGCAATATCCAGTTTCTCTATGACATCTCGCATAGTGGTTTTTTCATATCCCTTAATCTGAAAAAGCTCACCTGCGGCCGCTATAATCTCTTTCCGGCGCTCTTCTGGTTTTTTTACAATCCTGACCATTTTTCTTCCTTTCATTTAGTTTGTTGTGTTTCTAGAGAGAAAAAGGTATCTCCTCTCAATATTTCAAGTTGATTATACCATATAGACTGACGGTCAGTCTATATCAATAAAGAACATAATACTACATAGGTCAATTTGATTAATTGTGATTGTGGCGTTTGCGTAGCAAATGCTTAAACAAACCAGTGGTGGAAATCTCCCTCTAATAACATCTTTCATCGCAAGGCTTTCATTTTTTATCTCAAGCTGGGGTGAGTTTATTGCAATCTTAGCCACGTTCCACTTTGTAAAGTCATCCGGGTTCGCACCGTTACCTAATAAAATGTTTACGAAAGTGTTTTTCTCAGTTAAGTTACCCAATCAATAAATTAGGATTGATTTTACTTATTAGAACATATATACTATAATGATTAATAATTGTACCTGTTATATAATCAGTCTATCCAATAAATATGGAGTCACTTATGCCTTCTAAATCTAAAGATTCAAAAAACAACAATGTTGATGCCAAACAAGCCGTGCTCGATAAAGCGCTGGAAGAAATCACCAAGCGGTTCGGGGATGGCGCTATCATCCGTTTGGGAGAAGCGCGCCACCTTGAGGTTGCCACCATCTCCACCGGCTCGCTTTCCCTTGATATCGCATTGGGTGTCGGAGGTATTCCCCGCGCGCGTGTGGCGGAGGTCTTCGGACCAGAAGCATCCGGGAAAACAACTCTGGTCCTCCACATGGCTGCGGAAGCGCAGAAAGCAGGCGGCACAGTGGCGTTTATTGACATGGAACATGCGTTAGACCCCTCCTATGCCGCTATGCTTGGTGTAGATATAGATAATCTGCTAATCTCTCAACCGGATACTGGCGAGCAAGCATTGGAGATCCTGCAAACCCTCGTTCGGTCCGGCGCGCTGGACCTAGTTATTATAGATTCTGTCGCCGCGCTGGTTCCCCGCTCCGAGATTGAAGGTGACATGGGTGACGCAACCATGGGTATGCAGGCCCGTCTAATGTCGCAGGCACTGCGAAAATTATCCGGCGCGATCAGCCAAACCCGCACAGCTGTCGTCTTCACTAACCAATTACGCCAAAAGATTGGTGTATATTTTGGCAACCCGGAAACAACACCAGGCGGCCTAGCTTTAAAATTTTACTCATCAGTACGCCTGGATATTCGCCGCATCCAATCCATTAAGTCAGGTTCAGAAATCACCGGAAACCATGTCCGTGTGCGAGTTGTTAAAAATAAAGTCGCCGCACCTTTCCGCACCGCTGAGTTTGACATCATGTATAACGAGGGTATATCCAAAACCGGTGAAATCCTAGATCTGGGCGCGTCCCTGGACATAATCACCAAACGAGGTGCCTTTTATTCATACGGTGATATTCGCCTTGGGCAGGGCCGTGAAAACGCGAAGGTATTTCTAAAACAGAACCCGGAATTAAGTGATGAAATCGAAACAGCCGTCCGAGAACAGGTGCTGGGTGCAGGAATACCAGCAGATAACACGGGTGAACCACCAGCAGACTCCAAAGAAAACGAATAATTTTCTCTTTAATTATTAAGAACGCTGTCTTTTACAGCGTTCTTTTTTCGTTTATTTTATTTCCTGCAGATAATACACATCACTGATCGCAGATGCTTCTGCCGCCCATCCTTCCAAACCGCTTTCTGTTCGCACACCCCACCATAAGTTTGCACCATCTAAAAATCGTGTACATACCGGAAAATTCACAACCTCAAGGTATGTACCTTTTGGCAGAGACAGCATGCAATTTGCAGATTCAGCATCTGGTGATGACCGCAGGGGGATCAGGGCATTCACCACTTTTACGTGTGAACCTACTGAAGTCAATCGTGCAAGTTTAGCGCCCTCGCATACTGGAATATCCCCAGATCTTGAATCATCTTGCGTTTCCATGATCTTCTCAGGTGCCATATTCCATTCCAAAACATCGGAATTAAAGGCATACAGCACACCATCACTTCCATCTAAAATGTGCCATATATTTGATTCATCCGAAGTGAGTTCAAAGTCATCAGGCAATACATCCAATATATCCTCTGGAATTAGCGGCACCCATGTTTTTTTATCTTCACTTAAGCGATAACGCAAAACACCGCCAGTGTCTAATAGCCCCATATTTGCTTCATTTAATTTCAAGGAATCATCCGATTTAGGAATCGAAGGGATTTGGACAACACTGCTTTCTCCTTTAAAATTATTCTCGGCAAACTGCTGCGTATCCGCTTCGCCCGTCATCTCATGGGACATAATTTCTGCAGGTTCTTCGCAAACAAGAATGATCAGTACTATTATGAAAATAATTAACACAACCAATTTAAACAGGTCAACTTTAATCAATGCATTCCTCATAACAGCACCTTATTTTCCCTTCTTCTTTGCCATCTTCCTTGCCTGTTTTACGAATGCCTTTTCATCTGACAGATTTTGGACTTTACCAATAATCTTTTCAATCTCTAACTGAGTTAGTTCTGAAAGGCGTTTGAATGTGAATATTCCCGCATTGTTCAACCGTCTTTCAATGATCTTTCCTACACCTTTGATATCTTTCAGGTCGTCCTTCTTATCTTCTAACTGACCAACAACAGCATTGAATCTTTTTCTCCAGTAACACCAATCAATTAGCCATTCAACCAACCAGCCAACTATCAAACCAGTGACCAAGCCAATCCAGAATTCTTTTGACATATTGACACCCTCTTTTGTTTTGTATAATTCTACCAATAATACAATTATGAACATCTCGGATTGCTGCAAGTTTTCTTATCTTGATCAAGATGAGATATTCAATTTGGCAAGATTATTGCACCTGTAAGCATAGATAATGATGAAAACAAATATTAAGAAAGGGTTTTCCTGGCTCACGCTGCTTGGTACATTTTTCGCGTTAATCATCTTCGTTACCGCAAGTGGCATGGTTTTTATTGTCTATCCGCAATCCAACAGGCTGCTGAGTTTATTTTTAGGAATCAACAAGGAAGAAACCTCTCTATCAAACCCTCAATTTGGCAACTCTAACGCACCCACTCCTTTCCAACCTGCGCCTACCAAAAAAGCACCTATTGTAGTACCCACACTAACTGCTCAGCCCGACTCATTACCCACAGAGATGCCCACGCCCACCAAACAGCCAACCCCTGCTTCAGAGTCATCTGCGGATAATTTACCTACTTCAGCGTATATCAAAGGCGTTTATGGTTCCCCTCAGCTTTATACGCTTGATTGCGAAGCACAATCAGCGGTTGATTGGGCACGTTTCTTTGGTGTGCCGATCAGCAATCTGCAATTCATCAACCGCTTACCGCATTCGGATGATCCCACACAAGGGTTCGTTGGAAACATCAACGGCGCAATGGGCCAGCTGCCCCCTAATGATTATGGTATATATGCGGGACCTGTCGCGGAAATCCTGCGAGAATATGGGCTCAACGCGCTCGCAGTCAGCGGATGGGATATCCAGGCAATCAAAACAGAAATTGCTGCGGGCCGTCCAGTCATCGCATGGATCGTGAATCTACCTTTTGCTGTTGAGACCAGCCAATATACTGCTTCAAACGGAAACACAACCACCGTCGCGCGATTTGAGCATACCTGGATCATCACCGGCTACAATGCGTATACATTTACAGTCATCGACAGTGAATGGACCTACAACGTGAAGACCTCCACATTCATTGAACGCTGGAATGCTTTAGGAAATCAGGCCATTATTTTAAATTCTGATTGATCCACTCTTACAACTGTTATTATAAATTTGTTTGCTCCTAAAAAAAATAATATCCCATTTAACTACTTAGTCCATTCCAAATAAATGTGTTTATAATCTAGAGGATGCTTGCTTAAGTCTTTTATCTAAAAAATATGTTCGCATATATTTAGAGGAGATAGTTATTATTTTTAGTAGAAAATGCTTACAGAATCTTAAGAATAGTTTTTCTGGATATCATCATGACTTTTAATCAGTTGTTTGGCCTTACAGGCTTTTTTGGATTAATTAGCGCACTCATCTTATGCCTATCCCTCAGTGTTCTATCTATTGTGCTGAATACGAAAAAAACCTCAAACTTAACAAATATCTTTCACATCCTTATTTGCACCCAAACAGCATTATTAGGACTAGCACTGATTTCGTTAAACATCTTACTTCAAAGGGATGCTTTCGAATATTCCTTAGTGTTCAACACCATTGAATCTGCTATGCCCTGGTATCAAAAGATAGGTGGAATGTGGTCGGGGCAATCCAGCTCCTTGCTATTCTGGTCATTCATCATGTCTGCCGCTTCATTATTATCTGTTCACCTTGCCAAACGCTTTTCTTGCGATCTTTACGTCCCTTCCATTGTGCTCATCTTTGAATGCACCCTGATTTTTTTCATCTTTCCAAATGTCTTTTTTTTCAATCCCTTTGAAAAAATATGGGTATTTCCTTCAGGGACAATCACCCATGCGTTTTTTAAACCTCTTTACGCAACACTCTTTATACAGGCAGACGGCCATGGTATGAGCCCCAACTTAAGTCATACGGCGATGTTACTGCACCCGCCTTTTCTGTATTTGGGTTTAATTGGTTTTTTTATCCCCTATTCATTTACCTTATCATCCTGGATTCAAGATGATCAAAACACTAATTGGGTGGCACCAATTTTCCCTTACGTATTAGCAACATGGATTTGTTTAACTATCGGCATGTTTCTGGGTTCATGGTGGGCATACACAATTTCTGGTTGGGGGGGGTACTGGGGTTGGGACGCTGTAGAAATATCAGGTTTGCTGCCCTGGCTGCTTTCAATTGGATTGATACATTCCATGCGCATGCATACAAAAGAAAAAACAAACATGAAGTGGATATCCCTGTTCTCCTCAGGAGTCATAATCTTTACCCTGTTCGGGATCCTCATCACACGCTCCGGCATCCTCGAATCAGTACACGCTTATACAAGCGGTTCCATGGGGCCTGCTCTGACAACCTTGATTGTCTTGCATATTCTAGCTATGATCTATACTGCACAAAAATCATATTTAAGGATTAATAAGGAGCTGACCAATCAACCCATATCCTATCCCGAGAATCTTATCAAGTGGTTCAACGTTTGTTTATTAATTTTGGTGGCTATTTTTCTCTTTGGACAAACTTTACCGCTTTCTTCACAACTCATATTAGGTGAAAGAAGAAGTTTTTCACAATCTAACTATAAAACCGCTTCAAGTCCTCTGCTACTAACCCTAGTAATCCTGGCTGGCTTATACCCAATTGCCCACCTTAAAGACACAGATGAAAATAAATTCAACCGCCTTTTAGGTAAGCTCATTCTTGTTTCTGTCTTTTGCCCACTAATCATACTTGCCTTTTCCGCCGCGAGTATTTATACACTGCTTGGATTCTGGGCAGCTGCTTTCTTCTTGTGCAGTTGGCTTTTTTCATTTACGCACACATTTCTTTTCCCATTTTTCACCAAGCCCAAGAAGAAAAACCAGGGTCCAAAAAAAAATAGATTAGGCTCAACAATCATTCATCTTGGATTTGCAGTGATGGCTTTTGGTATCTTGGGAGTCGAAAATCTCTCCTCTACTCATGATATGTATATAAAAAAAGGGGATGAAGTTGTTGTAGAAGGTTTTACGCTCCTGAGCCAAAATGACCAGTATTACCTCACTGATAACAATGTTGAGCGATCTGAATTTTCTATAAGCATATATTCACCAGTTGGCTATCACAGAGTATTAACAACCACCATTGAGTACTACCCCAAGCTAGATACCTTACACACCCAACCCGCTATTTTTACTGGACTTTTTCGTGACCTTAAGGTTTTGGTACACCAGCTGCCCAATACCCCAAATGAAGAAGTGGGAATGTTTGTGGAAATTTTTCCACTAATGAGTTGGATTTGGGCAGGTGGAGTACTGTTGGTTGTCGGCGGGTTAATGGTTTTATATCAGTTAAGCACCACCCAAGATTCCTGCAAATCTAGGATCGCGAAATTCAAATAATTTGCACTGCTAATAAAAAAGAAACCTCCTTAACCTAATATTAATGAAATTAATAACAAATCCCAGCAATTCTGGCTTACGACTCGGTTCTCGTAAATAAATGTCACAGATATGCTGTTTCCCAATCGTAAAATTACCTAAATAACTCAAAAGTTCTATCTACATTTCAACCTTAAAAAACCTGCCATTTGGTTGACATACGTATAAAAATAATGCTATAATGCAAACGGTTGAATTACAACCGTTTGCATTATGTCAAATAAACACGCAGCCACAATAAGAGATATTGCTCAGTTAGCTGGTGTCACACCAGGAACAGTTTCCCGCGCATTAAATAGCAGCACCCTCGTAAAAGAGGAAACAAAATTGCGAATAATGAAAATCGCGGAAGAGCTTGATTATTCCCCAAATTTAGTGGCAAGGCGGTTATCCACAGGTAAAACTTTTGCAATTGGGGTAGTGGTCCCCTTCTTCACACGTCCAGCTGTAAGTGCGAGACTTGATGGTGTGGTCAGCATCTTATCCAACAGCCAATATGATCTTGTGATTCATGATATCGCATCTCCAATGCAAAGGACAATTGGGTTTCGGGATATATTACGACAGGAGCGTATTGATGGCATCCTCATTATTTCCATGCCCATTGTGAATGAAGATATTAATTATTTTAGACAATCTAAAGTTCCCATCGTCTTCATTGACCGCAAGCATCCCGATCTGGCTGACTTCAATTCGATAATTATTGATGATGTGCTGGGCGGTTATAAAGCCACAAAATATTTAATTAATCTGGGACACAGAAAAATTGGGTTTATTGGAGATATCACAGGATCACTTACAAAACCCAAAACGGAAACCCTGGAGCAGGATAATCCTTTTTTAATTACCGCGAGTCGAGACCGATATAAAGGATATAAAAAAGCATTGGGCGAGGCAGAGATTCCAATTTTATCTGAGTATTACGGCGAAGATCAATATGGCTTCCGTGAAGCAAAAGAGCTTGCAACCAACATGCTAAGGTTAGATAATCCACCCACAGCGGTCTTCGCAGCAAGTGACATCCAGGCGTTTGGTGTTATTCAAGCAGCCAGAAATCTCGGTTTATCCATTCCGGAAGATTTTTCCGTAATTGGATTTGATGATATTCCTGCCGCTGAATTGATGCAGCTCACAACTACAAGGCAGTTACTGTTTGAATCGGGCCGAAAAGGAGTTGAACTTTTGCTTCAAGTGATTAATGGTGATCGCGAAGGACAAGTAACCATTACCCTTCCAACAGAGCTAGTCGTGAGAAATACCACTGCCCCACCTAAGATCTAATTCCTGTATGAAATAGGTTAAAACAAATATATTTATAAAAGGAGGTACACAAAATAACTTTTTAGAAATATCTGATTGAGAAAATAATTTAATAAACAAAAAGGAGAAAAAATGAAAAAGGTATATAAACTTCTAGCAATTGGTCTGGTTCTGAGCCTTGCATTAATGGCATGCCAGCCAGCTGTACCCGCTGAAGAAGCACCCGTAGAAGAAGCGCCTGCAGAAGAAGCGCCTGCAGAAGAAGCACCTGTTGTTGATGATATGTGTATGGGTGCCGCCGTTGGCGATGAGATAACCATGTTATATCAATGGTCTGGCGCGGAAGAGGAAAGTCTAAACGAAATCCTGGCACCATTTGTGGACGCCTGCGGTATCGTCCTAAAACCTGAGTCTTCACGTGATCAGGCATTATTAGACACCAAGGTACAGGCAGGAACCCCGCCCGACATTGCATTCTATAATGTCGCCCAGCTGGTTCAATACGAGGATGTCCTCAAACCGATGGATACCCTGGGTGCAGTAGGCGAAAATTACGCTGACTTTTTCAAAGACCCCGGCACAATCAATGGTAAATGGCTGGGACTCCCTGTAAAAGCCGACATCAAAACTATCGTCTGGTACAGCCCAGCAATATTTGAGGCCAAGGGTTATTCTGTTCCCGCGACATGGGCCGAGCTTGATGCACTGGTAGAAGAGATGGTTGCCAATGGTGATGTGCCCTGGAGTATGGGTATGGAATCTGGTGATGCAACCGGGTGGACTGGATCTGATTTCATTCAGGATATTATGCTAGTCCAGCAAGGCCCTCAATATGTTCTGGACCTCATCTCAGGTGCAGTTTCCTATGATGATGCAGGTGTGAAACAAGCATACGAAACATACGGCAAATGGTCAATGGATGCCGCATATACAGTGGGCGGCGTGCAGGGCACCCTCTCAGTCGGTTTCATTGATGCTATTCATAAAGTATACTCAGATCCCCCAGAGGCTATGATGGTCAAACAGTCTGGCTTTGCTGGTGGTGCAGCTCTCGAGCAATATCCTGATTTGGTATACGGGACCGATTATGATTTCTTCGCTGTCCCTGGAGCACAGGGCTTACAAGGTGGAGCAGATTGGTTGATGGCATTCACAGACACCCCTGCGGTTAAAGCACTGGTTGCTTACTTATCCTCAATGGAAGGTGGAGCAAATTGGGCGAAAGCAAGTTTCGATCTATCACCCAATAAAGGCGCGGCTGGAAATTACGTAGAACCTTCATTAATCAAAAAGGGCGAAGCCCTCGCGAACACAAAAGGTTTCACGCCGGATATTGGGGACACCATTCCGGGTGGATTTGGATCAGCTGAGTTCAAAGCCATTTCAGACTATGTCAATGGCGGAGATCTTGATTCAATTTTGGCCGCATTAGCAGTAGTGCAATCTGAAGCATTAGAATAATCTCTAAAACAAAGCGGGTGCTTTATAAAAAGCACCCGCTTTTATTTATATTACAATGAATTTATCTGGTTTCTTTATTTGTTTGTGTTTCATCTAATAATCATTCTTTTGTAGAAGTAGGAGGGTACAAACCATGGATAAAAATATTCCCGGAATTATGCGGCAGAAACGCTGGGTTCCCTGGATGTATCTACTACCCGCGCTTGTGGTTATGATTATTTTTATTGTCTACCCGGGTTTGAATACTGTGTTTTTAAGTTTAAGAAATGACACGAATTCAGATTGGGCAAGCATAAATTGTTCTCCCGACAAACCCTGTTGGGGTATCTTTGAGAATTTTCGGTATGCGTTAACTTCACCAGTCATGAAAACTGCTTTCTTAAATAACATCAAGTGGATTGTGATCATGGTAAGCAGCACAGTTGGCATGGGGCTGCTTATTGCAGTTCTTGCTGATCACGTACGCTATGAATCAATTGCCAAATCAATTATTTTTCTTCCGATGGCTATTTCTTTTGTTGGAGCAGGTGTCATATGGAAATTCATGTATAACTTTGGCTCCGGCCAAGTACAAATCGGTTTCTTAAACGCAATTGTGAGGGCTTTCGGCAGGGAACCTGTTTCCTGGCTGACCGAACCAAGAGTGAACACTCTTGCTCTAATTATCGTGGGAGTATGGATGTGGACCGGGTTCTGTATGACTATCCTCGCTGCTGCCCTTAGAAATGTTTCAACCGAAATTTTAGAAGCCGCTCGAGTAGATGGCGCAAATGAATGGATGGTTTTTTGGAAGATAATGGTTCCCCAAATCCTACCAACAATAACCGTAGTTGTAACAACAATGGTAATTAATGTACTTAAGATTTTTGATGTGGTGTATGTAATGACCGGGGGCAATTACGGTACTGAAGTGATTGCAAATCGATTGTATACAGAAATGTATGCAAGCTATAACCCAGGCAGAGCATCAGCAATTGCTGTTGTCCTGATTATCATCATCATTCCGGCCATCGTATTTAATATTCACAGATTCCAAGAACAGGAGGCAACCAGATGAACACGTCACGATTCTTCCGCTGGTTAAAAAGGCTGCCAACACATATAATTTTAATTGGTATATGTCTCATGTGGATATTACCAACCACTGGACTCTTGGTAACTTCTTTTCGTCCACTGCAAGATGTTAATGAAACTGGATGGTGGACCATATTCTCAAAACCAAAGGGATATGAAGAATATCAAACTTCTTGTGCCCCCTGCCACGGTGAGGATGGAAGCGCTATCCTATCTGCAGATTTAACCAATCCCGATCTGGTTGGAAATTACAGAAGATCATTTAATTTGCTAACTTTATTGAATAGTGAAATCGATGGTCAACCGCACATGGAATCCATAGCTGTGCCAGATGAATACGCGGCTGCAGATATCCTTTCCTATATGAGGCGAATCTCCGGTATTGAGGAGAGGCCTATTTTTACTTTTAATAACTATATTGATGCCTTTACCGGGTATCGAGGAAGAAATAATTACTTATCTGATTGTGAAAGCGGAGAACAGTCTTTGGATCTGTCCTGTGATGTCAGAGATCTAGCCAATCCACGTGGCATGGGGCGCGCTTTCTTCAACAGCTTAGCGGTCGCGGTCCCCTCAACGATACTCCCTATTCTATTTTCATCATTTGCTGCTTACGCATTTTCGTGGATGCATTTCAAGGGTCGAAAATGGCTGTTTGCCATACTTGTTGGTTTGCAAGTAGTCCCACTTCAAATGACACTCATCCCAATATCACGGCTATATGCACAATTAGGCCTAAACGGAACATTTTTAGGGATATGGTTATTCCATACAGGCTTCGGTTTACCCTACGCTATTTACCTAATGCGCAACTTCCTGGGTAGTCTACCAAGAGAAATATTTGAGTCTGCATACCTGGATGGTGCCTCACATTGGACAGCATTTATCAAATTAGCTATTCCCCTCAGTGTTCCCGCGCTCGCTTCTTTAGCCATCTTCCAATTTCTCTGGATTTGGAACGATCTTCTTGTCGCCTTGGTATTTCTTGGCGGAGAACATCCTGTATTAACATACCAAATAGGGAATATGGTCACTTCCTTAGGTAGCGGGTGGCATTTATTAACTGCTGCCGCATTTATCTCAATGGCACTCCCAATGGTTGTATTCTTGGTCCTGCAGCGATATTTTGTGCGTGGATTACTTGCCGGTTCAGTAAAGGGCTAAAACCAAGCTCTTTATGAATTCACTGATTGAATTACTAACGGACAAGATTGATATAACTCAAGTTCCTTTTAGTGATCGCGGTTCCCGGCTATTGGTTTATCAAAATCCCGACCACAATTGCTTGTTCATAAGATTAGCAGAGAGACTTGTGAATCACTTTTCAGGAATAGAATCATATCTATTCAGGAAACCATATTTGCCAGAATTAATATTAGTTAATGGAAAAGGCGAAAAACTCCCCTACAAAATCACTACAAAACCTCACGTGTTGGAATTTCAAACAGACCTTGGAAAATACAAATTGGTCTTTCAAGATAATCATACTCTCTGTTTCAGCCTTCCACGTAACATCCAATGCGGTATGCGATTTAAAATTAATACGGAAAAGTACACAAAGAGAGCTAATGGTGGTGAATTTTATTCAATTAAAAATTTAGTCTATTTTTCCCAATCAAAAATTGTGAGAAATCAAATTATTTCTAAAGATGATGAGTGCGAATTAGAATTCATTGTAGAAACAGATGAGAATTCTATAATAACTCTATGTATAAATGACTCTTGTAAATTCCCTTCCTCAATAAAACCTTTCCCGGAAATTCACCAAGCAGCAAAACTCCGTTGGGAAAAATGGTTTAACCAATTACCCTCAATTAAAGAACCTTATCGCAAAACCTATGCCTATGCATGGTGGGTTTTAGCAAACAACCTGATTTCCCCAAAAGGTAATATTAAATTCGAAATGGTTGTTCCCTCAAAAAAGAAATATATTGGCATATGGTTGTGGGACAATGCCCTGCATGCAATTGCCCTTAGACACATCGACCCTGAACTAGCTCGCGATCAAATTCGAGGCGTCCTGGTCTACCAGCAGCCAGACGGTATGCTTCCTGATGCAATTTTCGATGATGGTATTGTTACTGAAATCGACCATCCTATTCACGGGAAAGTAACAAAACCTCCAATCTTAGCCTGGGCCGCTTTGAAAATTCACGAAATTGATATTGATTTAGACTTTTTAAAAGAGATATATGAACCTCTCGTAAAATGGAACACATGGTGGTTCAAGAAAAATGATGATAACCAAGATGGTATTGTGCAATACAACCATCCATATTCCTCAGGTTTGGATGATAGTCCCCTCTGGGACCATGGAATGCCCGTTGATTCTCCAGACATAAATACGTATTTATTTATTCAGATGAAATCATTAGCCATTATTGCTGAACTCCTTAATAAACCTTCAGATGCTGCATATTGGGCAAAAAAGGCAAGAAATTTATTGACCCGCATGATTGATTACTTTTGGGATGAAAAAAAAGGCACCTTCCTCTCATTTTATGAAAATAAAGCCATTCAAACACTGACCCCTTTTAACCTGTATCCTTTATGGACGGGAGAATTACCCAAAAGAATAAAAGACCGAATTATCGAGCATTTAATAAACAAAAACGAGTTTTTTGGAGATTTTATGCTTCCTTCTGTAGCTTATATCGACCCACAATATAACCCTGACAAAATGTGGCGCGGTCCAGTATGGATAAATATTAATTATTTTTTTATCGAAGCGCTCCAACAAATAAGTGAATTTAATTTAGCAAAAATTATTCGGGAAAAGACTATAAATTTAATTATTAATAATTCTGGATTGCACGAATATTACAACTCAAAATCAGGTAAACCTGGAAAAAACGCGGCACCTATATTCAGTTGGACAGCTGCCTTATTCATAGATCTGTCTCTTCAAGCATCACGAGAAAATTACGAAAAATAGGTCAACAAAGAAAATGATGATGTGGATGAATATTAAAACATGGCATAAAAACGCTTTATTTTTTAAAGCGCATACTCTCGCCTTCTTTGATTCTAATAATAATGGGATTAGTGACCTTAGAGGAATCACAGAAACATTGGAACAAATCCCCAAACAAAGCACTTATTGGTGTCGTACTGCGGTTACTTTTTACGCCATAAATCTTTCAAGAAACATAATTTTATGAGCAAACATTATTTTGATGCAGTTATTTTTGACCTTGACGGAGTTATTACAGACACAGCTTCTGTGCATAGCGCTGCATGGAAACAGATGTTTGATGCATTTTTACGCCAATACGCAAAAGAAAATAATTCGGTTTTTCGTGAATTCAACCATGAATCTGATTATCTCCCTTATGTAGACGGGAAACCACGCTATAAAGGTGTAGCTTCTTTTCTCGCTTCGAGGGGTATTGATCTGCCATTTGGTAACCCAAATGATACACCTTCAATGGAAAGCATTTGTGGACTAGGAAACCGAAAAAACGAGATTTTTAATGAAAGCATCAAGGCAGGCAATATCAACGTTTTTCAAAGCACAGTTGATTTTATTCATGACCTTCGAGCAGCGAATATCCGTGTCGGCGTAGCATCATCCAGTAAAAATGCTAAGACCATTTTAGATACCGTTGGCTTGCTGGATGTTATTGAAACTCGCGTGGATGGAGTTATTTCAGCGGAACTTGGATTAAAAGGAAAGCCAGAGCCAGATATCTTCACTGCGGCATGTGTTAATCTTGGCGTGTCCAATGATCGTGCAGTTATCATTGAAGATGCCATTTCCGGGGTACAAGCCGGGCAAAACGGCGGATTTGGTCTTGTGCTTGGGGTCGCTCGCGAAGAAAATTCCCATGAGCTCAAACTTAATGGCGCTGATATCGTTGTTAATGACCTGACCCAGATCGACATTCAGCAAATTGACAATTGGTTCACCAAACATCTTATTGAAGACAATTGGTCAATCAGTTATTTTGACTATCACCCCGACTCCGAAGGAACACGCGAAACCTTACTCAGTATAGGCAACGGGTATTTCGGTACACGCGGCGCGCAGGTAGAGACATCAGCGAACGAGTGGAATTATCCCGGTACGTATATCGCCGGCCTGTACAACCGCCTCGAATCGAATGTTGGCGGGCACACCATCAACAATGAAGATTTTGTCAACTGTCCCAACTGGCTGCCGATGACTTTTAAAATCGCTGATGGGGATTGGTTCAATCCCAATCAAACAGAAATCAAACAGATCACTCGTCAACTTGATTTTCGGACGGGTATTTTACATCGCAGTATGGTGGTTTCTGATGTTAATGGGCGAGAAACACGGATTGAATCTCATCAACTCGCCAGTATGGATAACCCTCATCTCGCCGCGCTGCGTTACCAGATCATCCCGAATAATTACGATGAAATAATCACTATTCGCTCGGAGCTTGACGGCGATATTATTAACAATGGCGTAGCGCGTTATCGAGACTTAAACTCGAAACATCTTGAACCTGTTTGTGAAGAGAGCACAGGAAATCGCAGTTCTTTGCTTGTCAAGACCAACCAATCAAATATCTTGATCGCAGAGACGGCGCTTTTGCTTGTCTCGATCAACGGGCGGGAAACCAAGCAAGATTTTGATACGGTACATACACCGGGCAAAGTGACAACTTCTTTTTCGCTAGATGCTCAAAGAGGCATCGCTTTAACGATCGACAAATTGGTATCGATTTATGCATCTCATCAGGAGGAAATAGCGGATC
Organism: uncultured Pelolinea sp.; assembly: GCA_965195205.1. Taxonomy (GTDB): domain Bacteria; phylum Chloroflexota; class Anaerolineae; order Anaerolineales; family Anaerolineaceae; genus Pelolinea. The sequence continues at coordinate 21,375 of CBDAFG010000102.1, forward strand.
CGCTTAGCGCGGCGCAAGACACACTATCTGAACAGTACAGTTTTGATCTCATCCAACACGCCAGCACAGCAGCCTGGGCTCACATCTGGGAAAAAATCGACATCCAGATCGAAGGAGACCGCATCGCCCAAAAACTGATCCGTCTGCACCTATATCATACAATGGTAACTGCGTCACCGAACAACTTGAACTTAGACGCAGGTCTCCCAGCTCGAGGATTGCATGGCGAAGCCTATCGCGGGCATATTTTCTGGGACGAATTGTTTATTCAGCCATTTATCAATCTGCATTTCCCGGAAACAACTCGTTCGGCTCTTATGTATCGTTTTAATCGATTGGGAGCAGCACAAAATAATGCCCGTGAAAACGGATATCAGGGAGCAATGTTCCCATGGCAGAGCAGCAGCAAAGGATGTGAAGAAACCCAAATTCTGCATATCAACCCACTCTCCGGCGAATGGGGGCCAGATTACAGCCCTCTTCAACGACACGTGGGTCTGGCAGTAGCTTACAATGTTTGGCATTATCTGTGGATTACAGAAGATCAAGATTTTTTGGAAAACTTTGGCACTGAGTTATTTCTGGAAATTTGCCGGTTTTGGGCAAGCATAGCCACTTTGAGCGAAAAGAGCGGACGTTACGAAATTGTACGAGTGATGGGACCGGATGAATTTCACGAGAAATATCCTGGCGCTGAGGAGGGTGGTTTAAAAAACAATTCTTATACTAATATTCTCGTCGCATGGGCTTTTCAGCGCGCCTTCGATTTACTTGAAAAGATGAGCACAGTATCTAAAGCTACACTCAAAGAGAAAATTGGGCTCACAGATGAAGAACTGGTGCACTGGCAAGACATCGCTCAGAAAATCACTGTTCCCATCTCTGAAAATGGTGTTCTCGAGCAATTTGAAGGATATTTCGCTCTAGACGAACTCGATTGGGCGCACTACCAGCAGAAATACGGCAATATCCACCGCATGGATCGTATCCTTAATTCTGAAGGTAAATCACCCAATAAATTCAAAATAGCTAAACAAGCGGATGCACTGATGATATTCTATGCACTCAAAGAAGAACAAGTCAAAGTGATCTTAAATGACTTGGGATATTCATCAATCGATGATCTACTCCGGAAAAATTTCTACTATTACCTAAAGCGAACTTCGCACGGATCAACTTTAAGTCGGCTTGTCCATGCTTATCTGGCAAATACACTCGGTGACAGAGACTTAAGCTGGCAACTCTACACTGAAGCCTTAAATAGCGACTACGTCGATATTCAGAGCGGGACAACCAAAGAAGGCATCCATACCGGTGTGATGGCTGGAACAGTTTTTTTCACCCTTCAGTCATTCGCCAAGATCAACTTTGACAACCCGATCCTGGACATTAATCCATGCCTGCCAAAAACCTGGCGATCATTGCACTTTGGTCTCGGATTTAAAGGTTGCCGTTATGAGTTCGTCATCACACCTAATGCTATTGAAATTAAAATAGATGGAAATTCAGAAAGGAAGATCCACATCTATGGAAAAGAGTTTTCTTTACATTCCAATCAGTGGCGTCGAGTAAAATACTCTATAAACCAACAAGGATAACCAACTATGCTAGGAGACGTACTACTCATCACCAAAAAACACAAAAAAGCCGCCAAGGCGGTTTTTAAACACATCAAACAAATGAGCGGCGAAAAGATCGTCATCGCAATAAGCGGCGAATCTGGATCGGGAAAGTCCGAGATAGGGCATGAGATCGCTCACCTGCTCAAAGAACAAGGAACTCCAGCAAAAATCTTACACATTGACAATTACTATAAAACCTTACCCCAAGAACGCAACCCTTGGCGAAAGGCGCATGGCATTGAAAGTATCGGTTTCACAGAATATGATTGGGATGCAATCAATTGTAACCTTGCTGAATTCAAAGCCAATGCTGACAATATTATTATGCCGTGCATAGACCTGCTCACCGATCAAAAAGATCAGTTAAAAACCAGCTTTAAAGGTTTGCGTTATATGGTCATCGAAGGACTCTACGCTGCCCATGCTGAAGCCAACCTACACGTATTTATTGAACTAACCTATCACGAAAACAAGAAAGCTCAGCTGTTGCGAGGGAAAGAGAATGTAGATAAATGGCGTCTGCAAGTGCTAGAGCAAGAACATCAAGTCGTTCATTCCTTACGTCCAAAAGCCGATCTCTTGATAACAAAAAATTTTAATGTGGTTCATAGTAAGAAAAATAAATAATTTCTGCTTGTGTTAGTTCAACATACAGGGTTGAAAATGATCGTCTATAATATTTACAGGCGCTATCACCTGGTATTATTTAATCAATTATAAATATAATCAAGAGGAAAGAAAAATGGCTGACACACAAATGCCTTCTGGAATAAGGCGATTCGGATATCTTATTTCTATCGTGATAAATTTCATCATGATGTATGCGGCCAACAACTTGACTAGCTGGAATACGCCTTATCTTACAGACCGATTTTCAGAGTGTCTTTGGGCAATTAATTTATCACTCAGCGCAGTGATCTTTGCCCATTTTATCTTCATGGTGTTCGACCCAAAGTGGTTCCGCAGTTTTATGAAATCACTCACAAATGTTTTTTCTTTAATTTCCGTGTATGTGTTCCGACAAGTATTTCCACTTGATCTTTCAGAGAGTATGATGAGAACGGCCAATTTGGGATTAGTGATCTTATTATTATTGTTACTATTGTCAATATTTGTAGAATTGATCAATTCGATCAAGTTTTACAGAAATTAAACCAGGCAACTGATACTGCACTTTACCCCATAATTTCTTGGATCAATTTTCAATCCAAATAACGTTATCGTTCTGTTTAAATAGAAAGAGACCATGAAATCACAGTCTCTTTTCTCTTCTCTCTAAGTGCCGTGTTCCCAGGAATGCAAATATTTCTCCTGTTCTTCTGTTAGCGTGTCAATTCCGACACCCATTGCTTCTAACTTCAAACGGGCGATCTCAAGATCGATATCTAGAGGTACACCATATACTGTATTTTCTAATTTATCTGCATTCTTGATCATATATTCAAGGCTCAATGCCTGGTTAGCAAACGACATATCCATCACACTTGCCGGATGTCCTTCCGCAGACGCCAGGTTTATGAGCCGGCCTTCACCAAGAATATGCAGCCTGCGCCCATCATCCATCTTATATTCCTCTACAAAAGGCCGCACCAATCGTTTCGAGGCAGCCATTTCTTCCAATGCGGGAATATTAATTTCTACATTAAAGTGACCTGAGTTCGAAATGATGGCTCCATCTTTCATCACTTCAAAATGATGCTTATCAATTACATTCAAATCGCCAGTTAATGTGCAAAAGATGTTTCCTTCTTTGGCCGCTTCCATCATAGGCATCACACGGAAACCGTCCATAACCGCCTCCAAAGCTTTCAGTGAATCCACTTCGGTAACGATCACATTCGCTCCCATTCCCTTCGCCCGCATTGCCAAACCACGCGCGCACCATCCATAGCCAGCAACAACAAATGTTTTTCCAGCAATGAGCACATTGGTCGCACGGATAATCCCATCTAGGGTAGATTGGCCTGTACCGTAGCGATTATCAAACAAGTGTTTGGTCATCGCATCATTAACTGCAATGATTGGGTATTCTAATGCGCCATCATGCGCCATCGCGCGTAAACGAATCACACCAGTTGTTGTTTCCTCTGTTCCACCAATAACATCTTCCAGCAATTCACGGCGATCTTTATGAATTGTGCTGACCACGTCCGCGCCATCATCCATTGTAAAATGTGGTTTGTGATCCAACGCAGCATGGATATGCTTATAGTATGTGGTATTACTCTCACCCTTGATCGCAAATGTTGGGATCTCATAATGAGAAACTAAAGCAGCTGCTACATCGTCCTGAGTGGAAAGCGGGTTGGAAGCAGTAAGAACAATATCTGCGCCGCCAGCCTGTAATGCAGTCATCAAATTTGCGGTTTCAGTGGTAACGTGTAAACATGCTGCAACACGCATCCCTTTTAGCGGCTGCTCTTTTTTGAACCGTTCTTCGATTGAACGCAGCACAGGCATTTCCCGTTCTGCCCATTCCATTCGCAGTCTTCCGCCTTCAGCCAGTTTTATATCTTTTACATCAAATTTATCCATTTTGTTCCTTTCAATAATTATTCTTCAATTAACGCATTCAACGCCCCGCCATCATCAAAATGCTTTCGGTAGCGTTGTACAAACTCAACACGTGTATAACGATGATTTTGTGTACCTTGTTTTTCTAAACAATATGTTGCAGCTAATGAGCCCATTTGGCCGCAAGTTTGCCAATCTAATCCCAGTTGTTTTCCGCGGATAAAACCACCGCGAAATGCATCACCCACGCCAGTTGGATCAGCCGTTGTGCTCGGTTCAACTACTGGGATATGAAAACGGGTATCTTTAACCCAGATATAAGAACCTCGGTCACCACAGGTTATCACAACATAGTCAACAGCTTCCCGAATCTCTTCATCATTCATGCCGGTGTGTTTTTGGATCAATTCATATTCATATTCATTTATAAATAAACTTTGCGCGTGAATAATGCCTTCTTTGATATCCTCAGGAGCATTTCGGACAACTTGCTGCCCCGGGTCATATACATACGGCACCTTTAAATCTCTGCATTCAGCCGCGTAATTCCTCATTGCCGTGGGATCATTAGGAGATATCAAAACCAAATCATCTTTCGATAAATCAATGTCTTTCAGGGATAGGTCTTTAGAATGAGCCATCGCGCCAGTGTAAAAACTGGCAATCTGATTATTGGAAAGATCAGTATTCGCAAAAAATGATGCGGTAAAAATCCCGTCGATTCTCTTCACAAACGACGTATCAATACCTTGCTTATCAAGCCACGCCCGATAATCTCTAAAATCTTCGCCAACAGTTCCCATCAATTTGGGTGTTTCCCCTAAAAGAGCTATCGTAAATGCGATATTCGGCGCAGTTCCCCCGCGTTGTTTCACCATTGAATCAACCAGAAATGACAAACTAATCGAATCCAATTTATCCGGGATAATATGATCTTTAAAATACCCGGGAAAGGACATCAAGTAATCATACGCGATCGAACCTGTGCAGATGATTGACATAATTCCGACTCCTTATACCCCTTGTATTTTATCAATAAGGTTTTTTTCAAAAGGTGGATAAATGACCCCTTTTTCTGTGATAAAAGCCGTTATCAATTCATGCGGGGTTACATCAAACGCAGGATTGCGGGCACTGGCATCTTTTGGGACAACCAAACGATCATGTAATTTCAGATTCAGCACTTCGTCCTGTGGCCTTTCTTCGATAGGTATAAGATCACCTGATTCTAACTCAATATCAACGGTTGAAAAAGGAAATACGCTGTAAACAGGCACATTATTAGCATGAGCTGCCAGTGCGAGCATATAGGAACCGATCTTGTTTGCGACATCCCCATTCCGCGCAACCCGGTCCGCTCCAAAGATAACTTTATCTACTATTCCACTACGCAAGAAATACCCGGCGGAATTATCGCTGATAATATCGTAGGGAATCTGATACTGTGAAAGCTCCCACGCAGTCAGACGGGCACCTTGCAGTCGTGGGCGAGTTTCATCTACCAACACATGCAGTTTTTTACCCTGCTCGAAAGCCATTCGAATTACACCCAATGCCGTTCCCCAATCAACTGTTGCCAACGCGCCGGTATTGCAGTGGTGAATGATCGTGTCCCCATCTTCAACCAACTCAGCGCCATATGCAGAGATACTCATATTAATCTCCACATCCTCATCCGCCATTACATGCGCTTCAGATAACAAAGCGGAACGGAGATTCTGAACATCATGATAAGGTTGGTTAGCAACCTTGAGCATCCGTTTTAAAGCCCACGGTAAATTCACAGCCGTAGGTCTGGCTGCCTCTAAAATTTGGCTTGCTCTCTCAAGGTCAGCCCTGATCAAATCAAGAGTTGTTGATTGGGATCGCAATGCAGCCAAAACCATACCATACGCCGCGGTGACACCGATTGCAGGCGCACCACGTACTGTCATATTTCTAATTGCATCAGCTACTTCTTGATAAGACTCTAGATAAACAACCGTAAAGGTAGATGGTAGTTCTCTTTGATCTATCATCTTTAAACGTTGTGTAGTTCCATCCCACTCGAGGGTACGCATTGCTCACTCTCCAAAAAAAACGCGCTCATTTGCGAGCGCTTTGATGCTTGACCCCATCAGTTTAGCATGAGAAATGGCATTTGTAAAGTGCACAATTTGGTGTTGACACAATCCATAAGCCATACTATAAACGGGGTATGAAAAAAAGAAATTTATGGCTAGGAATCACTCTTCTATTCCTGTATACCGCTTGTTCAATACCTTTTGATTTTTTCTCCAAAGTAGAAAACACATCTTCAGAAGGAACAATCAAGGAGGAAATTCAAGAGTTTTTTAATATCGTTGAGGAAGAATCTTCCTCTTCAATAGTCCCCCCAGTTGACCAACTGACTTCCGCCAATAAAGCATTATTCGCGGGAGAAATAGAAAAAGCACGCATGGAATATCAGGAAGCATATTCAAGCAGCAGCGAGCCTGATTTGCAGTCCAAGGCATTATATGGGCTCGGACGCACATATTTCCTTGAGAGAGATTATTATGCCGCCATCGATGCATTTAACCGCATTCTTGGCCAATATCCGGGTACTGAGTTTGCGGCAAACGCCTATTTTTTACTAGGGCAATCCTACGAAGAGATCGAAGAATACCAACAGGCAATAAACGCATATACCAAATACATTGAACTTAAACCCGGGCAAATTAATGCTTATGTGTATAAAACAATTGGAGATACAGCAATGATTTCAGGGGATCATAACCAGGCGATTTTCAGTTACCAAGCTGCCCTGTTGGCAGACCCTGATTTTTATCCGTTATACATCAATCTCCAAATCGGAAAGGCCTATGACAGGCTGGAGGATTACACCACAGCCATCCAGTATTTTAACAACGTATATAACACAGCACAGGATGATTACACTCGTTCAACCGCTAATCTTTTATCCGGTCAAGCATATTTATCTTTAGGATTGACAAATGAAGCCTACACTCAATTCTTGGATTCAGTGATCAAGTTTCCCAAAGCATATGATTCTTTTACAGCTCTCACTATTCTGGTCAACAACAGTGTTCCTGTTGATGAATTCCTGCGAGGTTTGGTTGATTATTATGCCAGATCATACGATTTCGCAATTCAGGCATTCCAGAGATATTTAGATTCTAACCCGGATAATAACGATGGTTCAGTATATTACTTTTTAGGTCTCAGTTATTATTTTTCCGAAAACCCCAGAAATGCGATTGCCGCGTATGATAAATTAATATCAAATTACCCGGGAAATCCATATTGGACTGCCGCTTGGGATGAAAAAGCTTATGTCCAGTGGGCAGTTCTCGATGAATATGCCAACGGGGCTGAAACGCTGTTGTCTTTTGTAAATGCAGCTCCAACATCTCCAGATGCCGCGTCATTTATCTATGAGGCTGGGCGTATCCTTGAACGCAGTGGAGATCTTAATGGCGCTGCAATCATTTGGCAGCGCATGATGAATGATTATCCTTCTGACAACCAAAGTTACCGCGCACTTTTTCTAGCTGGAATTTCTTACTTCCGTTTGGATCGGTATGAAGATGCTCTTTCAATTTTTCAAAGGTCTCTTGTTTTGGCATCCTCACCAGATAAAAAAGCAAAAGCTTACTTATGGGTAGGGAAATGCTACCAGGCATTAAACGATAGCGAAAACGCACAGGACGCGTGGAAGCAGGGTGAGTTATCTGATCCAACCGATTATTACAGCATCCGCAACTCAGAAATTCTAAAAGGATTTCCGCCGCTTTCACTAGATGAAAATTATGACCTTGGATACGACCTTAATCTTGAAAAACAGGAAGCTGAAGAATGGATGATAAAAACATTCGGCATTTCTCCTGAAATTGACCTTTCTGAGTTAGGAGAATTAGAAAACAATCCTCGTATCCAAAAGATAAGGGATTATTGGGATCTGGGCTTGTATCAAAACGCGATCAATGAAGCTGAATTACTCCGAGCAGAATTACAGACAGAGGTCACAAGTACTTACCGCTTGATGAATTTCCTGATTGACCTGCATTTATATCAACCAGCAATATATGCCAGCCGCAATATCCTAAATATGGCTGGTATGGACGATTTGTCGTCTCTATCGGCCCCAATCTACTTCACACATATTCGATTTGGCACATATTTCCGAGAACTGACTGTGTCAGCAGCCAAAGAGTTTGATATCCCGCCGCTACTTCTATTTGCACTCATTCGACAAGAAAGTATGTTCAACCCTTATATTTACTCCGCAGCAGGAGCAAGCGGATTAGGACAAATCATCCCAGAAACCGCTCATGAGATTGTTAGTCTCCTGAAATGGCCTCCTAATTATGACCACATCGACCTGCTGCGTGGTGAAGTGAGCATAACATTTTCCGCTTTTTACCTCAGCCATGTTGAGGATTACCTCAAAAACAACAATCTTCAAGCCGCACTCGCCGGCTATAATGCCGGCCCAGGAAGCGCAGAATCATGGCTACTGCTTTCCAATGATGATCCCGATCTTTTCCTGGAAGTGATTCGTTTCCAAGAAACAAAAAATTACCTGACGCAGATCACAGAATTCTTGAATATATACAAGTTGATCTACACCCGAAACCAGTAAAGAAAAACCGCGGAGTTTATCCGCGGTTTTTTGTTGCCATATTCCTTTAAATTATTTATTTTTTAGGTGCATATTTCAAAGCTGCGTGGGCTGCTGCTAATCGAGCTACTGGCACACGGAACGGAGAACAACTAACATAATTCTGCCCAATTGTATGGCAAAAATCAATTGACGCCGGATCACCGCCGTGTTCGCCGCAAATACCAACTTCCAGGTCCTTTCGAGTTTCACGGCCCTCTTTGATTGACATAGCCATCAATCGTCCAACACCATCCGTATCAACAGATTGGAAAGGATTCTCCGGGAGAATACCTTCTTCCACGTAGGTTACCAAGAAATTGCGCTCAGCGTCATCACGGCTATACCCAAATGTCATCTGGGTCAGGTCATTCGTTCCAAAAGAGAAGAATTCTGCAACTTCAGCAATCTCAGCAGCAGTGAGTGCGGCACGGGGAATCTCGATCATGGTGCCAAATTTGTAATTAAATTCAACCTTCTTTTCCTCCATCACCTGTTTAGCAATTTCAACCAGGCGCGGCTGGATGTGATTTAATTCATTCACGTGGCCTGTTAGCGGGATCATCACTTCAGGTTTCGCATCCACACCTTTTAATATCATATTAGCTGCAGCTTCAAAGATCGCGCGTACTTGCATTTCTACAATTTCGGGCATTACAACACTCAGGCGAATGCCGCGCAAACCCATCATTGGGTTGGATTCATGCATGGATCTAACACTTTCCAACAGCGATTCTTTTTCTGCCAGACCATCTTTCTCGCCTTTTACACGCATGGTGATCACTTCTTCCAGTAATGTTTCTTCGGAAGGCAGGAACTCATGCAGTGGTGGATCGATCAAGCGGACAATCACTGGACAGCCATCCATTGCCTCAAATAATCCTTCAAAATCGGCACGCTGATGCGGGAGCAATTCATTAAGTGCCTTAACCCGCTCCTCTGATTTTTCTGCCAAGATCATACGCTGAACAACAGGTAAGCGTTCCTGTTCAAAGAACATATGCTCTGTACGGCAAAGCCCGATTCCTTTCGCCCCATATGAACGGGCCCGTTGGGCGTCATTTGGATAATCAGCATTTGCCCAAACCTGCAAACCAGTTGTAGGCCATCCTTCCGGTGCATCTCGAATTCCAGGTTGTGCGCAAATGTCATCTGCCCAACTGAGCAGCGTCATTAGGTCTGTTTGTTCTTCCAATGAAGGAGCGGTCATATCGATCTTCCCCAAGAAAGCTTCGCCAGTGCCGCCATCTAAAGATATCCACTCGCCTTCTTTTACAACTACACCATTTGCTTCCAATTCGCGCTTATTCATATCAATGCGTACCATTGAAGCGCCGACTATACAGGGGACACCAAATTGCCGCGCAACAACAGCTGCGTGTGAGGTAGCTCCACCTTCACTTGTCAAAATCCCTTTAGAAGCCAACATTCCATGCACATCATCTGGCTTTGTAAACGGTCGGACCATGATCACATCTTGATTTTCTTCATTTGACATTTTTTCTGCCAAATCCGCATCAAAATAGATTTGTCCAACAGCCGCGCCAGGTGAAGCGTTAACACCGGTGGCAAACATCTTGCCGGTTTTTTTCGCTTCATCCAGTGTATCTCCAAGGAACTGCGGATGTAAAAGAGTATCAACCTGGCTAGGTGTTACACGTTTAACCGCTTCTTCTTTTGTGATCATCCCCTCATCCGCCATATCAACTGCAATCTTGACAGCTGCACTGGCGGTTCGTTTGCCATTGCGCGTTTGAAGCATCCATAATTTCTTGTTTTCAATTGTGAATTCAACATCTTGCATTTCTTTATAATGTTTTTCCAATTTTTTGGTAATATCCACAAATTGTTTATATGTACCAGGTAGCTTTTCGCCCATCGACTCTATCGCAGCGGCGTTTCGGATACCTGCGACAACATCTTCACCCTGGGCGTTCATAAGATATTCACCAAACAGCTTCTTTTCGCCCGTAGATGGATTTCTTGTAAAAGCAACACCCGTGCCAGATTCCCAGCCAGAGTTACCAAACACCATTGTACAAATATTCACTGCTGTACCCAGATCATCAGGAATATTAGCAGCTTTTCGGTAATCGACTGCTCGTTTCACATTCCATGAACTGAAGACAGCTTTGGTCGCGAGACGCATCTGCTCAATAGGATCCTGCGGAAAATCAAACCCTTTTTCTGATTTAACTACTTTTTTAAATTTCTCAACCAATTCTTTCAAGTCTTCCGCGGTAAGGTCAGTATCCGCTTCAGCACCATTTGCTTTCTTAACCTCTTCAAGCACTTCTTCAAATTTAGTATCTTTGATCTCTAACACCACTGCACCAAACATCGCGATCAGCCGACGATATGAATCAAAAACAAAGCGTTCATTTTCTGTAATCTTCACCATTCCTGCGGCAGTTTCATCATTAAGGCCAATGTTTAGGACCGTATCCATCATGCCCGGCATAGACATCTTCGCGCCAGAACGACATGACACAAGCAAAGGATTCGTGGGGTCGCCAAATTTCTTTCCAGTCGCTTCCTCAATATTTTTCAACGCTTCCAAACTCTGTTCCCACATCCCCTCAGCAAATTGATCATCGTTTGCCAAGAATGCGTTGCACGCTTCTGTGGTTATTGTGAAAAAAGGCGGGACTGGGATATCAATTCGAGTCATTTCAGCTAAATTCGCACCTTTGCCCCCCATTAATCCACGCACTCCTTCCCAAGAGCCCATGTATTTTTCCGCCTCTTCAATTTCATTGAAAAGGTACACCCATTTTTTTTCTGACATCTGTTTCCTCCGGAAATAATATTATTATTATGAAATTTTAAAACAAACACTAAGTGTAGATTTTACCATCCTTCTACTTAATTAAATGCCAAGATAATCCAAATTGAAATATAAATAATATAATTACTCAATGGTACCGATTAATATATTCACCTGGTTGCTTGCCTTATTCCCTGCAATCCTCATTCTTCTTCTAATGACCGCTTTTAAATGGGGGGGAAGCAGAGCTGGCATGTGTACCTGGCTGTCAGCACAATTAATTGCTTCCCTTTTTTTCGGCGCTTCTTTAACCCTCCTTCAATATACATTTATTAAAGCTTTCTTTCTCTCACTTGATGTCCTTTTAATCATTTGGGGAGCGATGTTTCTTTATCAAGTTACTAACAGGGCAGGCACCATTCAAATAATCGGGAAATTCCTAGCAGAATTCACCGAAAACCGCGCATTCCTAGGCATTTTTCTCGGATGGCTTTTTCCATCCTTTTTACAAGGGATGGGAGGGTTCGGCGTTCCAGTTGCTGTATCTGCTCCCTTATTAGTAAGCGCAGGTTTTTCTCCAACCATGGCGGTTGTGATCGCAAGTATTGGTCATGGCTGGGCAGTCACATTTGGATCTATGGGTAGTTCTTTTAAAACACTAATGGCTGTCACCAGGCTGTCCGCGAACTATCTCGCTCCATTTACGGCAGTATTGATGGGAATGTCATCCTTACTTTGTGGTCTATTTGTGATTTATCTGGCTGGCGGAAAAAAACATTTTCTTAAAGCGCTCCCACTGACTCTTTTATCCTCATTATTTCTTTCAACAGGCCAATACTTTCTCGCAACCAACGGTCTTTGGGTCATTGCAGTCACACTCCCGGCAATGGGTAGTCTTATTTTTGGGTTCCTGTATGTACGGTTTTTCTCCAAATATAGCCAAGAATATCTTCTAAAGAAAAGCAGGGAGGACCTGATAGAAATAATGATTGCTCTCCTGCCATATATATTTTTAGTTGCTCTGATAATTATTTTCAATTTTTTCTCTCCAATTAAAGAACTATTTACGCAATATACAATTAGCTTCCAATTTCCACAGTTATCCACAGCCTATGGTTTTATTACTCCAGCAGAAACGAGCAAAAAGATCAATCTGCTCCTTCACCCCGGCACCATCATTATGATCAGTACTCTGCTATCTTTTATTCTCCTTAAAAAGAAAGCGTATCTAAATAGTGCTGAAATAATAGGTATTTTAAAAGATACATTTAAAAGCTCATTGAATACTTCCATTGCAATTTTTTCGCTCGTTGGCACGGCCGTGGTTATGAACCATACCCAAATGACGAATGTGCTAGCAGTTGGGATAAGCCATATTTTCAACCAGGAAATTTACCCAATAGTTTCCCCATTCATGGGCGCATTGGGTGCATTTATTACCGGCAGTAATAATAATTCCAACGTGCTATTTGGAAATCTTCAACTGCAGGCAGCCGAACTCTTAAACCTTTCCGTTGCCCTAATCCTTGCGGCACAAACTGCTGGAGGTGCTTTAGGGAGCATTATGGCGCCAGCAAAAGTTATTCTTGCCTGCAGCACAGTAGGATTAAGTGGGGAAGAAGGAAAGGTGATTGGCAAATTGGTCTTATATACCAGCACTTTAATTCTTATGCTGGGTATTTTCACATTCATCATTTCGAGAATTCAATAAACAATGAGAACCACATTACTGAGGGTCAAAAAGAACATCAGTAAAACCATCTTTCTTATCGATTTATTAACTCCAATATTATTGTATGTTTTATTGAATAGCGGAAACCATTTTTTTAGCACGGTTTTGTTTATTGCCGTCATCTTGATCAGAATTATATTTGTGGTGATTTCATAAGATCAGAAAAAATCCCCGATTTCTGCAAGAATCGCCTGATCATTTCTACAAGTGCTTGGCACTTTGCCTTAAGGCTTCATGAAGCGAGCTACGAACAGCTTTTTTAAATTACTGTTTACATAAAGTAAATGATTTTGCCTTGTAGAAGTGGGAATATTCACGCGCCCATTTGATATATGCTCTTTCTATGTAAGAGGACAAATGTTTGAATTAGATCTCCACACACAATTGTCCAAGAAGGCATTTAAGAGTCGGCCTAATTGATTTTCTTAAAGAAATTTGCTACGCTAATACTAGTGTAAATATTATGTATATAGCTAAATTTTGCTTATCATAAAAAACAAGATGCGTAGAAAGATAGTGCTCCTAAAATTTTGTTTAGCAGACAATATTTACTATTGCCCAAAGTTTAGGTCTTTAGGATGGAAAAATGAATACCGGAAAAATTAAACAGATTCCCTATAGAGCCCTTTCTGCGTTTTTCATTATCTGCGTCGTGCTAGCGACATCAAAAATAGCATATGCTGATTCAGAGGAAATCAGCTACGATCAACTTAGTACTGGAACCATCAACAATTCAAATTATGCTGACTGGTGGAAGTTTTACGGCGTTGCTGGAGATGATGTAACAATCTACATAAGTGGTGTAGGAGCAGGAGATTTAGACCCATATCTTGAGCTCTGGTTTGAAATGGATGGAGCTTGGGAACTGTTAATTTCAGATGATGATAGCGGCCACAGCGATTCGGGAGTAAGTGCTAAGATTTCTCATTACGAATTGCCATATACCGGTACTTACACCATCGGTGCAACCAGATTTGCAAAAGAGGAAGGAACCTCAAGTGGTGATTACAGCATGGGATTATGGTGCCATAACTGTAAGGGCGGGAGTGCCGACACAAACTCATCACCCCTAAACGAGGGGAACGGCTGCACTTATTATGCTGAATGGCCAACAACATCTGACCTAGATAGTGATTGCGATGGCTTTTCTGATGATCTGGAAACATTGCTCTTTAATAGTTTCAGCCCGATTTTGGTTCTGGATGAGGAAGAAGATGATTGTACAGATGACCCTGTCAATAGTTTTGATGTCCTTTACCAAGTTTCACCCTACGAGACGGATGAACGCTATTCACATAGAGGAGCATTAATTACTGTAGTAGTACTGTGGAGTCAGGATTGTGGTGGCTTTTCCTCTAGCATCACCGGCCACCCCGGAGATGCGGAAACCATGCGCGTTTGGGTCACTCAATCACCATTTGACTCGAAATGGTCCGTGACAGGCATGCTTTGGCGAGTTCATGGAGATAATTGGAACTACGAGCCAGTCGATGGTCTCTATAACTCCATTGGTGAAGTGAATTTTGGTTGGCATTATCTCATGTATGTAGCCGAATCCAAGCACGCCATGTACCCCAGTAAGAGAAAATGCGAAAGCCGTCATTACGGCTTAGCAGAAGATTGTGATGACGGCGAAATCATTTTACTGAGCAACATGAATGTTTCTCCTAGTGGCAATGTTTATTCCCGGGTGGTACCCAGTTCTCATAACGTTGGAGAAGTTAACAACCGAAATTTCGACCAGTTAGGAGAGACTGGCGATTATTATCTAAACTTCCCCAATACCTATGCCTGGTCAGATAAATTCTCAGATGGCCGAGAAATGGTTTTCTGTGGACACGAAGAAGAAATTCGTATTGGTCCAGAATCATGGGGGGATTGCCCTGGTGGTATCTTTAGCAAGTGGTGGCCAGACACTAGATCTGATCGCTATCAGAAAGCAGTTAATCTTTTGAAAACACACAATTAAACCTCTCAGATTCATCGCTGTTCCATAGGTGCTCATTACTAATAACCTGAAAGATAGAGCTAGAAAATTCTCCAGCTCTATTGATTTAATTTTGTTTACGAAAATTATTTAACATTAATAAGCTGATATTCCTGAGTGCCAACCCCAATCTCTTCCGCATGATTAAGACAATCTTTCCAATGCACATCGGGGTGGACATGGACAAATTTATCTTCTCCCTCTCTCAGTTTCCCCTTATCTCCAATCACGCTTCCCTCAATTTCAGGGGCGGCATTGACCAGATCCACGCAGGCCCGATCGAGCGCAACCTGCTCAGAAGATGCGGCTATTCCAACATCCGGTACGATTGCCTGATCATTCACATCCCAACAGTCACAATCCGGAGATATATTCGTCATAAAATTGACCTGGAAATGCTGCTTCCCTTTCAGAACAGCGAGCGTATATTCTGCGATTTTCTCATTCAAAATATCAGCCGCTTGATCATAAACAGCCCGTGCGGCACCATAGTGGCAGCTGGCAACACATTGCCCACATCCAATACAATTTTCGTAATTTATTTGCGCTTGCCTTTTTTCATTATACGTGATCGCTTTTTCCGGGCAGTTCTTAAGACAAATCCCACATGAAACACATTTTTCTTGATCCATCTTAGGCTTTGATGCGGAATGCATTTCAAGTTTTCCCTTCCGCGATCCGCATCCCATTCCAAGATTTTTTATAGCACCTCCAAACCCGGTCAGTTCATGTCCTTTTGAAATGATTAATACTGATGATCACATCCGCATCGGCTATCACAGTACCTATTTTTGCCCGTTCAACATGCTTCTGATTGATTTCAATTTCTTTGGCGTCGGTACCCAGTTAATCCATCCGCGATGATCACGTCACAATTAACTGCAATGCTATTAAACCCATTTTCCATAGCGGCCTCTAAATGGTCAATCGCATTTGATCGTCTTCCATAATAGAGGGTATTGCAGTCTGTTAAGAATGGCTTACCCCCTCGTTTCTTGATCTTATTAACAATTAAAGCAACATAATTAGGCCAAATATATGCCAAATTGCCAGGTTCACCAAAGTGGATCTTTAAAGCAACCATTTTTTCCTTCAAGTCCATGTTTCCGATTCCCGTTTTTTCAATCACCCTCTCTAACTTATCCAACAAATATTTTCGGGCCGTGTTCTCATATTTGTGAAAAATACTTTTGATGCCGCCATTAATTCCTCCGAATATTGTTTATAAATTCAACCAGTGCTTTTGTAATCTTTCCAGGTGCTTCCAATATGGGCACATAGCCTGTGCCGTTGATCTCTTCTAAAGTACCGTGTCTTGGTAAACTCGCGAATCCGCAGGTTTTTTTAATCAAGGTCACCCAGTATTTAGACCCATCTATTTCTATCGCTGGAAGAATCAATGCTTCCCGTATACCTTCCGCGATGTGGATCTATTTGCCATTGTGTGCAGTGTTCCCATGTCTCCAATTGAATCCATTCTTGCCACTGTACCACGGTAGAAGTATTTTACCTTGTCCGCATACGAAAACACATTAAGCTTGTTTGCCAAAACTGATGCTGTACCTTGACGCATAATTCTATCGATGGCCGCTTCTCTAATATGCGATTGATCCATTACATTGATCCCATGGCATCAATTACCATGCCAATGATTGAATATTTACCTTCTGTAATTATTGAACAGCCGTGTCCCTGAAGGGTAGGAGTAATAATCCGAATCTCCTCTCTAGTTCCCCAATGACATCATCCAGATTATGTGAACAAATGGTAATCCATAGAGTAAAACCAAAGAGGTTCCTGCCCCATGTTCAATTTAAAAAAAGAACTACTACAAGTTTTCCTGGTCTTCTGTATTTGTTAATATGTAATCAACAAAGGTTTCCGCATCTTCTTTTGTGTTTATCTCACCACGTACCTGCGCTTCAGCAACTTGCTCTAATAAAGCCCCGATTTTCTTTCCTGGTTGAAGATTAAATCTGTTCAATATATCATTTCCATTAATTAATTTCATTGGGAAAACAATCTTATTGTAATGAATAAAATAAGCGTCAAAAATATTATTCACAGAACAAATTGCCCTACTCCATCGCTCGTCAGTAAGAGTATCCTCATACGCCGCAAGCACATCTGCCAAATGAAGAAAACCGATCATTATACCCGTTGAACCAGTTTTATTAAAAAATCGGTGGATATGAATGTCTTTTTTAATCTTATCGGTAAATTCCTTCTGAGAAGGTTTCATGTGGAAACGCACAAGCTTTGCGAGACACTCAACCTCGTCATTTGAGAAACCCATTATTTTCGCTCGCTGACGAATCAATTCTGAACCTATTTTTGCGTGCTTGGAAAAACTTCTCCGATCATTTTTCATAACCGGCGTAATTACACCCTTTCCTGCATCATGATAAATACCAGCAATAATTAATAAAGAATACATGCTGCGATTGATGTTTAGTCGGTCATTCATATAATCAAATATATTTTTTTCATACTTACTCAATGAATTTACTGCTTGCTTTATACGTGGATGTAATCGTTGTGATTTGAGGGACTGCTTTGATAAAGCCATCAATTGTTGGCAATAGTTAACAACCTGGAGGGTGTGTTCCCATGCATCATGAACATGTGGGGGATCTAATTCAAGCTTAAACATTTTTTTAACTTCTGGAAATACTTTTTCTATAATTCCAAATTCCAACATTTGTATGAGGGATTTTCTTGCATCAGTTTTTTCGAAAATATTAATAATTTCATCACGCTTACGCTCGTTGGATATTTCATCCAATTTGTTTGAGGCATTTTTAATTAGTTTTACTTCGCGTTGGTCAAAGAAAAGATTAAATTCATTTATAAATCGGATTGCTCGAATAGTGCGCACAGGATCATCCAGAAATGAGTTCGACGAGCAGGACCGCAAAATAGAATTATTGATATCCTCTACGCCATTCATTGGATCAATCACTTCACCGCTTAATGGAATTCTTAATGCCATCGCATTGATAGTGAAATCTCTCTTACCTAAATCTTCACCAATTGAATTTCCATTCAAGAGTGCGAAATCAATTTTTAGTTCCTTATTCTCAATGGATATCAATGCACGTGCGGCACCTCGTTTTTTATCCAGTATATAAAAATCCCCACTAAAATGGTCAGCAACATTTTTTGCTGCCTTGGTGGCGTTTTTTCTAACAACAAAATCCAAATCCTGCACTTCTTTTCGCAGATATGTGTTTCTTATCGCCCCGCCTACAAGAAATATCTCACCACAGCCATCCACCTGAGAAGCGATGAATTGATCTAATTGTGGATGTAGTAATTCCTTGAAATTCACCTTACCCGATAGATATTTCAATTTTCATATTTTTCTAAGTCAACCACACCGATAAATGGCAGATTTCGGTAAATTTCATCTAGGTCTAGCCCGTATCCAAATACAAATTTGTTGGGAATCTTAAATCCCGTATATCGAACAGGGATATCAACCTCTCTCCGTTTAAATTTATCTAACAGAGTACAAATATGAAGACTTTTCGGTTTACGTGTTGAAAGCAATTCAAGCACATAAGCAAGCGTATTCCCGCTATCGATAATATCTTCAACGATTAGCACATCCTTGCCGTAGATATTGGTTGTTAGATCCATATTTATCCGTACAACCCCAGAAGAATTGCGATTGCCCGACCCATAGGAAGAAATAGCCATGAAATCCATTGTGTGTGGGACAGTTATCTGGCGTGAAAGGTCAGAGAGAAAAATAATTGCTCCACGCAAGATACATATAAGCAGAAGATCATCACTGTCTTTGTAATCATTGCTAATGGCGATTCCGAGTTCAGCAACACGTTTTTGCAAATGATTCTCGTCAATTAATACTTCTTTTATAAATTTTTTATAGTTTTCCATGCGATTAATCCTTAGGAACTTCATGATGCTTCCGGCAGCGCGCCTCATATAATTCTGATGCACCCACAATCACAATTGGATCATTGTAATGAGCAGGGTGTCCATCTACTAACCGTTGTGTTCGAGTAGCTGCCCCCCCACATACCATGCATATTGCATGCAATTTATCAACCTGATCCGCCTTTGACATGATAATGGGAATACATCCGAAAGGTTCACCCCGAAAATCCATATCAAGACCAGTGACTATAACCCGCAATCCTTTATCTGCTAATTCATCAACAACTTCAATAATCCCATCATCGAAAAATTGTGCTTCATCAATTCCCACAACGGTAGTCTCTGGTTTCAAAATCGCTTTTACTTCTGTTGAATCATTTAAAGGAATTGCTTCAAAATCAACTCCAGCATGAGAGGTTACTTTTTTTGCTTTATAGCGTGTGTCAATTATTGGCTTGAACACCTGAATATTTTGTTTCGCAATCCTCGCTCTTCGTAATCGCCTGATCATTTCCTCTGTTTTTCCACTGAACATTGATCCACAAATCATCTCTATTGATCCAGATTTAGGTTGCATTTTACCTCTCTTACGAATTGATAATTGAATTTTACACTATCACCAAAGAAATAAAAAAAGAAGGCGATAACGCCTTCTTCGTAAACAAAACAATTAATAATAAACCTATACGGATATTTCTTCAGCAGCTTCGGGGAGTTTATACCCGAGTTGGCGCAACTTCTTTTTTATATCTATCAAAGTCTTCCGTCCAATCCCAGGCAACTCTAACAAAGCTGCTTCCCCACCCTCAAGCTTTTCAAGGAGATGTCCAACGTTAGTGAGTTCTGCCTCGGACAACGCAGTAGTAGCCCGTTTGCCCAATTCTAATTCAACAATAGTCCGATCGGGAGAAGTTTTCTCCGAGTCTTTGCGTTTCTTGTCTTCCACAAAGTCTTCCCGTGCCTGTAATTTCTTATAGAACCGATCAACCTGGCCTTCAATATCAATAAGACGCTGCTGTTCGCCAGTAAAGAAAGGATGACACTTCGAGCAAATTTCTGTTCTAATTTCTTCCTTAGTGGAGCCTGTCAGCCAGGTATTACCACACGCGCAGGTTACCTTAGCCTCCGGATAATATTTAGGGTGAATTTCTTTTTTCATTCTTCAAAACCTTTCAAATAACAATCTTGTCAGATTGATTACTTCGCAATTACAACACTCACTTTTTTCTGCCCATTTGGAAGTCGAGCATATTCAACCACGCCATTCGCTACTGCGAACAATGTATGATCTCTGCCGACTCCTACGTTTATACCTGGTTTAATTTTAGTTCCACGCTGGCGAACAAGAATGTTACCGCTAATTACAACCTCACCGCCATATTTTTTTACACCTAATCTCTTTGATTTGCTATCTCGGCCATTCCGTGAAGAACCGCCACCTGTTTTATGCGCCATAATTTACTCCGCTTTCAATAATTCCTTTATTTATTATCCGCGGAAGTTGTTTTCTTGTCCGCAGTTGCCTTCTTTTCAGCAGTTTTCTTAACAGTTGTTTTCACTTTTGCTGCTGCTGGTTTCTTAACTTCAGTTTTTGTTTTTTTTGTTGTTTTCTTTACGGCTGCTGATGGTTTTTGTGCTGTTTCCGATTTCTTTGAAGTTACAGTATCTTTGCTCTTTTTAGCACCATCGGATTTTCCTGGGAATGCGATTGATTTAACCACTACCCGAGAATGTTTTTGGCGATGTCCTGTCTTTACGCGATATCGCTGTTTAGCACGATATTTGAAAACAATGATTTTCGGTCCTTTAAAATGAGAAACTATCATTGTATCAACAGATACACCCTTCAAGTAAGGTTCTCCCACCTCAGTACTTCCATCATTTGATAGGAGAAGAACCTTATCAAAGGTTTTCTTCTTGCCTACTTCATCTGGAAGGAGATCAATATCAATATAATCGCCTTCAACTGCTTTATATTGTTTACCACCATTCTCAATAATTGCATACATAAGATTCTCCAATCTTCACTTCACCATTTTCCACGCGGATCGTACCGCCCGTAAACGGGGAAGTTGGATACATAATTTTACCCCAGCAACCTACCGCCGGGGCAAGCGAACATTATTATACAAGGTCATTGCAGCAATGTCAACTAGTTTTTAATACCCGTATATCACCAATACGCTCAGTAATTCCTTTTTTGTCCAGGTATTCAAGCAAAGCTATCGCGTATTTCCGAGTTGTATTGAAATGATTCCGGAACTCACCCGCTGAAATCTCATGATCATTCTTAAGCAAATTCTTCGTTTCTTGGATAATTTTATTGAGATCGTTTTTATCGAAGACAATATTTTGTGTGACCTCAACGATCTTTCCCTGAGAAACCAACGCGTAATACACTTCTTCTCCAACAATCTCAATACACTCGTTTACAGAAGGAGTAAGACAGGGTGATTCAGAAAACACACCCTCTAATTGCCGAATATGATCTAACTGGTCAGGCAAGAAAATTACCTGATGGTCATTAAGCATAAGATAAGGACCTGATGATCTAATAATTCCTTCCAGCTGCATTTTTTCTATGATAAGGGAAACAATTTTCCGAGAGACACCAATCAAATTGGGAACATCTTCATTTCTAATACCTTCTCTGAGAGGATGTTTCTTATGGTAATCCCCGATTATTTTTATCAACTTTTCCGATAGGGCAAGCCATTCATTTTTCGTCACAAGCCAACTGGCGGCTTTTAATCCATTCTCTCCTTCAAATAAAACAATTTGACCGGTCTCGATTAATTGTTCAACCGTTAGCATAGTTAATTCTTCTTCAGCCTCACCCTTTTCTATTAGCTGAGATAACGTGGATATCTTTAAGTCAGAAAGCCGGACGAGAATCGCGTCCTGAATTGATCCACCCGAAAGAGATTCATATCTGTCAATCACCTTCTGAGAAAAACGTCTGTGTCTTCCATCTGGATGGGCATTGATTACACGGCCTCCCCCTATGGTGGTTGCGGGAGAAGGTCTCCTGATTATGAAACGGTCATTACTTTTTACAACCACTTCTTTTTCAAATTCTAATTGCAGCCAACCAGTTTCTCCTGAATTGATCTCCCTTTGACCAATAACACGAGCTCGTGCCATAGACTGCGATGATCCAATAAATATTTTCAAGCGGTCATCATGTTTAACCTTTGCCGAACTATTCTCTAATAAATAAATTTCCACATCTATTCGATATGTTGATCGCAATTGATCTGGCAAACACACAACACCGCCTCGCTGTAATTGGTTAACCTCAACACCAACAAGATTTATCGCGGTACGGCTGCCCGGTTTGGCAATTTGCTGTTTCTTCTTATGATTTTGTATACCGCGAATCCGTGATTTAATTCCAAAGGGTAAAACTTCTACTTGGTCGCCCACCTTAAAACTTCCGTCAAGAAGGGTTCCGGTAACGACAGTTCCATATCCTTTTAACGAAAAAATTCTATCTATTGGTAAGCGAGGCTTGTGATTATCCTTTTTAGGTGCGCTATGTTTTAATAATGTATCAATACTATTGGAAAGCTCTTTCAACCCCGTCTTTTTTACAGCGGAGACTTTTACAATCGGCATTTCCTCTAGGAACGAATTCTTCACAAGCTCCCGGATATCGGTTTCAACAAGATTCAGCCATTCATTATCTTCTATCAAATCAATCTTGGTTAGGACAATCAAGCCAAGTTTTATATCAAGCAATTTCAAAATATCAAGGTGCTCTCGTGATTGCGGCATAATCCCTTCATCAGCAGCAACCACGAATAACACAGCATCAATGCCTCCTACTCCAGCAAGCATATTCTCGATAAAGTCCCTGTGTCCAGGAACATCAATAATTCCAATCTCTTCACCTGAAGGCAATGTAAACCAGGCAAAACCCAGGTCAATTGTCATTTGCCGCTCTTTTTCTTCTTTTAAGCGGTCCGGGTTGATTCCAGTTAACGACGTTATTAATGTGGATTTCCCATGATCCACATGCCCTGCAGTTCCAATCACATACATAATGTTTTATTGCTCAAATCGTGACTACTGCCGTGGATTAATTTGCCCGAATGCGTCCATCCATCCATTCACCATTTTCATAATATTTTGCATACCTTTTTGTATTTCATTGCTCATAAGTAGAAGGACTTCCTGCATTTCACGGGTACTATCTTCGGTCAAAACCATTCTATCTTTTAGTGACTTAAATTGATCTGAATATCCCCCTTGTTTATCGTCAAGAACCATCGAAATATTGGACCATCTTTTTTCAGAATCGCTCCTGTAAGTAGCCCATTCTTTTCTAAATTTCTCGTCCATCAGGCGGTACATTTCAGTTAACTCATTTATTCGCCTTTCAAATTGCTGAGTAATACCTTCAAAATCACTTTTTGACTGGTTGAGATCCAATTGTTGCTTCTTCAATTCCGGCAACAATGCTAATGTCTGCTTGGATGATTCATCAAATTGCTGCTCCCATTCAACCCAAATCCTGTCGCGTTCTTTTTGGATAAGAGATTGTTTTTCAATAAAATCCAACTGAACTTGTCTGCGTTCGGATTCAGTCGTAATTATCTCATTTAATCTGCTCTCATTATTTCTTAGAGAATTCAAGTTAATTTCAAGTTTTGATCGAACCTCATCTTGTTTCCCGCGTGAAGCTCCTACCTCAGCCTGCAAATTTTCAACCTGCTTAATCGTCCTCCGTAAATCTTGATTAAATGAATTTAGCTTACCTTTAATATCTTCGAATGTTTTTAGGAACTCATCAGTATTTATTTCTTTCTCATTTAATCGGTTAATTTGTCTTGTGTTTTCCTCCTGATGCAAAGATATTTTCTTTTCAAACTCGTTGGTCAGTTCAGTTTTTGTTTTATTGATAAGTGATTGGATCGATTTGATATCTGCATCAACAAGATTGTCGCGGATTTTCTCTTCCTGTTTTCTTTGCTTTTGAAGTTCATCCAATTTTCGGTTGAAATCTACACGCACTTGAGTAATCGTCGAATCAAATTGCCCTAAACCCATAACAATTGAATTCAACCTTGCGATTTCTTTTTTTTCATCGCGCATTAATTCCAAGAAACCTGAAGTCTTATTATCTACTTCGTTTATCTTATTATTAAATACAGATAATGCTTTATTTAAAGACTTAATTTGATCATCGTTTTTCCCAATTTTTATTATTAGTTCTTCAAGATTCATCGGATACTCTTTCTGCAAACTTTGATTTGTGAAAATAATATTTAAAGGTCTTCATTTATTTTATAAGAAATTCGAAACCCGAAACAAGATGTTCGAATCTTACCAGAATTGTCCGCGGGATAATCCCAAAAACAATAAAAACAGATAGAATGATAACCAAAAAAAGATCTTCTTTCAATGCACTTAATAAATATATTAATTCATGTTTTTTTCGAAATATTTCCTTGGTTAATTTAAATACGGTCATAGTGATTAATAAATTGCTTAGAATCATTAATACTAGTATCGTTGGATAATCAGCAGCTAAATACTGGTATAAAGTTTGTTGAGGAGGAAAGCCAATTGTAAGAGGCATTCCGGTGAGCGCCAGTAGTGAAAACAAAAAGCTTGCTACAGCAACTGGCTTTTTTTGAGTTAAATCTTTAAAACTAAGGACTGACATCGTTACTTCCAAAGATTCAAAACGAGAAACGGACCATGACAATATCGAGAAGCTGATTAATCGAGATCCGATTAAATATGAAAAAAGTGTAATTCCCCTTGTGGCAGATAGCCCGATTGCCACAAGCAATATCCCAATCGAATGAAGAAATTCATACCCAATCATTTTTCGAATACTTTTTTCAAAAAATAGTCCTATTGAACCAAAACTAGCCATAATAATTCCCAGAAAGCGTAATGCTTGGAAAAATACAGGGTAAGTTCGTAACCATGCAAAACCATCGATATATTTAAGAATCAATATAAAGTATATAGAATGTAATAGTAGGAAAATAAATCCAGAATTAATCGGATCTGTCTCATCAAAAACCATCGGGACCCAAGAGTGGAAAGGATAAATTGCCAGCCAAAAAATAAAACCCAAACCAAGTAATAATGTTGCCTGAACTAACTGCTCAGGGTTCATTGGGCTGATTTCACCGCCTGCCAGAAACCAACCTGCCAAAAGGATAAACGGCATAGCCATAGTTTGAAATATTAGATACCTTGAAATACCACTTTTTTTAGCAGTTCGCGACGGCACGAGAAGAGGTATGCTCATAATCACAGCGATCTCCATGATCAATGCGGAATACAGAAAAGGTTCGACAGAAACCGCAGCCAAAAGAAAAGCAGAATAAATCAATCCAAGCGGAATAAATCGAGCACTCTTTTTCCAAATAACTGAGGTGGCTCCCCAAATCGCGTTGAAAAAATAAACCGTAAAAACCAGAAACTTGTCGCTTTCGAGCAAAACAAAACTTCTTCCCAGTATATTTAAAACAGAAGGAATTCCAATAGTTAAGAACCCTCTTTCACCAACCAGGTCTATTTTAATTAGTAGAGTTAAAACAGAAAAAATAAAACTTACTCCAATATATAGATAATCTCGAATACTTTTGTTTTTAATAGATAATAGGAGGATCGCAACCACCACTGGGGAGATGATCCAAATTACCGGAGCGTTCATTCCTCTTCCTTATCAAAGACTGTTGATGAGAAATATTCGCTTAACAAACAGATCAATATGATAATAAAAGCGTAAATTCCAGTCACCAAAGCTGATCCTTCTAATGATGAATAGATGATATCAAAGCCTGTTAATATGGTTAATAACCCTAAAATAATTTCAAAAAAGTCCTCTGTTAGGCTCAAAAATATTAAACCAGAGCCCATTAACGATACTCCGATATACAAATTTGTATAAGGGATTGGAAGCCATTCATTAATTGAAGGAGCAATTGCTGCAATTACAATCCAAATAAGACCTATCATCAAGAAGCGAAAGATCATTTCGGAAGTAAAACGGTGGTCGCTTTCTTGATCTATAGAATTTAGCATTGAAGTACTCAATAGTGCAATACCCATCCAGCCAGAAATCAGTTTTACAGAGGCAAGAGCAACCGGCCATATTTGAAGTATCACGATGAACCCGATAAAATATAATGAAGCTAAACCCGCAACGCGCATTCGCCAATCAGAAACAATAAGCATCAATCCGAAGGCAGCCAAAGCGGAAAATATCAGCAAGTTGTTTAAGAGCATTATGCTAATTTTCCCCTTGGAATTTAAGAATTGTCAAGAAAAGAGCTAAAAAAACCACTGCCCATAAAATTCCTCCTGCACCTTCAAACAACTTTGATGTAAAGGTCAAGAAGCTCTCAAAAACAAAGTAGATCTTATCCAAGATGATTTGTACCCAATTGAAGGGGATTGCCAAACTTCCAATCCTTTGTTCTCCAATACTTTCTACTTTGATATTTTGTTTTCTCGATTTAGTTATGTAATAATAGGCTGTGATTGATAGGGATAAAACAATCAATCCAATCCACCAACCACTTAACGCATCTGCTGAAAATTGAACATCTTTTAAAACAACAGCACTCATCGAAATTAAAGGGAGAAATAATCCAATTATATAAAATATCTGATACGAAGGTTCCAGATAATTAAATTTGCCTCTTTTTTTTGACACGTGTTTAATATATCCACTCATCACAAATATCATTGGCAGGATCATGAAAAATAGATCTATCGAATTGTTATTTATTAAGAATTCATTTATTCCTAGAAAGGTTAAGGAAAAAGGTAAACCCGACATCATAATAATAGAAAAGAACCAGAATATACCTATCCGTAAATCACGATCAGTATAAATAAATAGCCACCCGATCGGCAGCAGAAGAATTATCAGCCAATAAATAATAGCTTCCCCTGCTCCGGCCAAATACAAATATCCAACCATCGCCCCAAAAGCAAGTAATAAATTTTGGATTTCATCGTTTTCATTCGGTGCCAACGCCCATCGATAAGCTCCCCAAATTGCAACTACTGCGAATAAGATTTTGATAATTATTTCAGAAATAAAATTCAAGCGATGATCTGTAATATATGTAAGGACATAAAAACTTGCAGTAAAAGAGATAATCTTTAAAAAGATCAAAGAAATCTGGGAATAATTCGACTTTAATGATTTCTTAGGAAAATTGAAAAGAATACCGGAATGCAGAATCGCTGCTAATAAAACAATAGCTCCCACTCCTTGAATATTATTCCCAAATAAACCCTGTGGATTAACCTGAAAAGATCTTGATATTCCAAAAACAAGAAGCATGCTGCCGATAAACTTAGATAGGAAATGAAAATAGAATCTATCAGGGTTAAGCATCTTGTATCTTATGTAAAATAATATTTCCACAAAATCAATCAATGTCCATGTAATCAAAATTGACCAATAATCCCCTGCAAGTAGAATAAGCCACCCGGATATGACCAAGACTGTCATTTCCACCCAAGCAAACAAGCTTTTTATACTCCGGAGGCGAACAATGGATGTCAGCAAGTAAGATACTAATATTGTGAAATAACTGACACTTATTGGCCAATTAAAGTCATTGATTTCAAGCATTAAATCCACTGGCGTTGAACCAATTTTTATCCAGTTTCTCACTACAAACGGTGAAACCCTTTCAGGTTGAATGATTATCAACAGCAACCAAACTATCGAAGTTGTGATAAAAAACACCAACCATATGTACGCTAAACGAACACCTTTATAACGTAAAAAAAGGGAAACCGCAGATGCAATTAGCAGAAATAATATGATACTTGCAATCATCATTGGTTTTATTTAGAGAATGGAAATATCTCCTCGATAAAGATATTGGCCCATCCCTTTTTTACCTAACCATTCCTGATCATTAACAATTAATTTTCCTCTTAAAAAGACCTTCTCGATCGTTCCCTTAATTTTCCAACCTTCAAAAAGGTTGTAATCAGTGCGGTGTTTTGAAAAAGCAACTCCATAGTCAATCTCTTTGTTAGGGTCCCAGATTGTAATATCAGCATCTGAACCGGGCAGCAGTGTCCCTTTCTTAGGGTACAAACCAAAGATCTTAGATGGATTGGTACTTGTCATCTCAACAAACTGATTGGCTGTAATCTTTCCGCGGCCCACACCATATGACCACAAGACCATAAGCCGGTCACCTACCGCAGGAAGTCCATTCGGGATTTTTGTGAAATCTCCATTACCCAGTTCTTTTCCTGGGATAGCGATCTTTTGCCCTTCATATTCAATTGGTTTAGCTCCATCATAGAAGAATGGGCAATGATCTGTTGCAATAACCTGCATAGTGCCATCCATCACTGCCTGCCAAATACCAGCATTGTCTTCTTTTGAACGCATTGGTGGAGAACAGATCCACTTTGCGCCATCTTCTCTTTTTAAATCATTTTCAGTAAAGAATAAATACTGCGGACATGTTTCACCCATGACAGGCAGCCCTGCCAGTCTTGCATCACGAAGATGGTCCACCCCCCCTTTAGTATTCATATGAACGATATAAACTGGCGCACCAGTTTGTTCAGCAAGCGAAATGACCCGATAAACAGATTCAACAGCTCCAAGCGTTGGCCTGGTGTAAGCATGCCATTCAGGTTCTGTATGCCCCTCCGCCACAGCTTCCGCCACTAAGCAATCGATTACATCCCCGTTTTCCGCATGCACCATTACCAGCATACCATTGCCCTTGGCTATGCGCATCACCTTGTAAATCTCATCATCACGTAATCGCAGCCGACCATTGTAAGCGGTAAACACTTTCAATGAATTAATCCCCTCTTTATATAACAGCGGTATCTCTCTTGCCACCTTTTTATTAAATTGTGTGACATTCATATGAAAACTGAAATCAATAGCTGCTTTTTCGTCAGCTTTCTGGTGCCAAATCTTTACGTTTTCGATCAGGCTCTCTTCATCTTGGGCCACAAAGTCAATGACGGTAGTCGTTCCGCCAAATGCGGCTGCCTTATGTCCGGTGTAATGGTCATCCGAAGAGACAGTACCAAACATCGGTAAATCAAAATGCGTATGAGCATCCACACCACCAGGAAGTACATTTTTGCCTTTTGCGTCGATGATTTGTGTATCTGTGCCAGTTTTCAAATCGCAGCCAATAGCTGTTATTTTTTCACCCTCGATCAAAATATCAGCAGTGTATGTTTCAGAAGCAGTGATGATATTTCCAGATTTAATTAATATTCCCATAGTTACCTCTTGTAACCATTGTATATTATCTTGTCGAAAAACGGGTTATATATCCTGATACCAATCCGCTTTTTCTCGGATCAGGTGTAATTCTCCAAGCATTGTCAGAATGTTTTCATCCAAATCCTTACTTTGTAAATCCTGACCAGATTGAGCTTGAAATTCCGCTGCTTTTTCACGTAATGACCGCCAGAGGACTTCTCTTTCATCAGAACGTACAACTAGATCATTAATGGTCTTTGCTTTCGCAAAACGGTTGCCCGTAGTGTAAAGAAATGTAATCCGTTTCCACTTATCTGCCCGAATTGGATTCTTAAGTTGAGTAAGCGGACCAAGTTGAATTTTATAATATTCCTCATCAGCCCGGGGATGGTTCGGCTCATTCTGGATAATCTCCCTCCTAGTGGTCAATTCCACTCCTCGTACGGATGCGAATGTCTCAACACAGTGTGCATGCCCTTTCCCAAATGCGGCAGGCTGGTAAAACGCAATAAAGTCAACCTGAACTATTTTAGGAGCGAAGCGAAAAGGAATACGGTACCAACCTAGAACCCGAGCAATCTCAAGATCCCGCGGGGATGGAATGATTGCTGTTAATATTAACGCGTGACCAGGCGGAATAGTCTCGTTTTCCTGTTGCCGATTCCATTCCGCCATTTTTACTTCTTAGATTAGGCCAACCTTATTATTAAAATCGATAATCAGTTCATCGATATCATCAATTTGTGATTGGAAATCAGTCCAATAATTCTCATCGTACCACTGGTCGACGATCTCTTCATAAGTCTTACCCTGCTGTTCAACCCACGTGAAATATTTTAGGTTATGTACACGACGTTGGTCAGCGTAGGTCAAATCAATTAGATTATCCGTACCCTCACCTTCCAAATATCTATCAAAATGCACAGCAGCATCCACTTCTGTGTATGTGCCGAGCTCTTCATGCATTTCTGTTAAGCGGCTCTGATACAACTCCATGGAGTCTGTTAGAACTGTCAAAACAACATCATTCTCGCCCATTTCGTAATATTTTGCCATTTTGATCGCGGAAAGCAAATTAGCAATTCCAGAGAACCCAAAGAGATCTAATTGCGAAACCAGTTTTTCTGGCACATTTTTACTGGCAAGATATTTCCTGCCTGCTGGCTCATTGAACAAACGGGAAAGTGAAACAACTGCGTTATCATCAATCGCTGTTATCAGGTCGGTATTCTTAAGGTTATGGATCCAAGGCACGTGCTTATCGCCAATACCTTCAATGCGGTGTGCGCCAAATCCATTTTCCATTAAAGTAGGACATTGGAGTGCTTCACTTGCGCCCACAAGACTTCCCGGAAATTGTTGTTTCATATAATCCCCACACCCGATCGTGCCTGCTGAACCAGTGGTAAGGATCAGGCCTCTGTAATTTCCCTTTGGACCTAATTCTTTATTAAGGACTTCCTCCATGGCATGGCCAGTCATGTCATAATGCCAGAGGTAATTACCAAATTCATCAAACTGATTGAAGATCACCAGATCCTCGCCGGTTGCTTTAAGTTCCCAACATTTATCAAAGATCTCTTTTACATTTGATTCACTACCCGGGGTTGCGATAATCTCGCCAGCAACTGTCTCCAACCACTCAAAACGCTCTTTACTCATACCCTCTGGCAAGATCGCTACAGATGTGCATGATAATAGTGTTGAATTATATGCGCCACCGCGGCAGTAATTCCCGGTGGAAGGCCATACAGCTTTCTGAGTAATTGGGTCAAATTGTCCCGTGATCAATCTCGGCACTAAACACCCAAACGTTGCACCTACTTTATGTGCTCCCGTCGGGAACCATTTTCCGACCAGCACAATAATGCGCGCATCCACACCTGTAAAGGATTTTGGCAGTTCAAAATAATTGACGCCATTAAACTGTCCTCCTTTAGCCTTCGGTTCATTTTTCCAGGTAATTCGGAACAAATTCCGGGGGTTGATATCCCACAACCCAATCGATTTCAATTCCTCTTTAATCTTGTCGGGGACCAAGCTTGGGTCCCTCATTTGTGCAAAAGTCGGTATGATTATGTTTCGTTCTCTTGCTCTTTTTACTGAATTTTCCAATTGTTCCGGGTAGATAGTAAGATCAATTTTTGCCATTCCATATTCTCCTATTTTATTTATTTTTTTCAGGCGCTTCACTGACAATATACAGTGGGCGACCTTTTAATTCATCGTAAATTCGACCAATGTATTCCCCCAAGATTCCCAGCGTGATCAACTGTACACCACCCAGGAAAAGAACTGCGATTAAAGTAGTCGCTTGCCCCAATAAAGCCTCCTGGTTAGAAAGACGCAGCGCTGTTACCACTGGTATCGCAAGAATGCTTATGCCTGCCGATATGAAACCCATATAGGTTGCCATCTGCAGTGGAAAATAGGAAAAGCTGGTAATCGCATTAAATGCCAGTTTTAACATCTTGCTGAAAGGGTATTTTGTTTTTCCAGCAAAACGGATTTTACGATCATACTCAACCCCCACCTGCCGGAATCCTACCCACGCTGCCATTCCACGTAAGAAGCGATGTCTTTCTCGCATTTGTCCCATTACATCAACCACCTTACGATCTAAAAGACGGAAATCACCCGTATCAAGTGGGATCTTCACATCAGTGATACGGTAAATCAAGCGGTAGAAAAGTGAGGCCGTGAACAACTTAAACCTGCTCTCCCCTTCGCGAGTACGCCGAACAGCATACACAACCTCAAAACCTTCTTCCCATTTCTTGATTAGCTCAAGCATTACATCAGGCGGGTCCTGCAAATCTGCATCAATGATGATAGCCGCATCTCCCCGGGCATAATCCAATCCAGCAGTAACTGCAATCTGATGCCCGAAATTACGCGCAAAAATAATCGGCCGCACATGCGCATCCTTTTTTGCAATCTCACGGATGGCATCTGTTGATCCATCCGTTGAACCATCATCAACAAGCACCAATTCCCAGGGTTCATGGAGCGTTTCCATCACTGAAAATACTTGCTTATAGAATTCCTGAACGCCGTCAATCTCGTTATATACAGGGGCAACAACACTATATTTAGGTAAACTCGAGCTTATTATTTTAGCCATTTTTTATAAACTTTTCTTTATGCCATCGCTTTCTGTAGTGCAGATAATGATGGCTCAATGATCGGTGCCGCCTTGACAGCTTGTTCAGCGGCTTTTACATCTTTCAAACCACTGCCAGTTATCAATACAAGCACCGGGTCGTCATTCATAATCTGCTCATCTGCAACTGCTTTCTGCAGCCCAGCATAAGCTGTCGCTGCAGCTGGTTCAGCAAAGATACCTTCTCTGCCCAAACGTGCGATCGCCTGCAGGATTGCTTCATCAGACACTTTAATATACGCACCATTTGTTTTTGTGGCCGCCCGCAGCGCGCGTAGTCCATCGCGAGGAAGATCCACAGAAATGCTATCCGCAAGTGTGGTTGCCTGGACTGGCGTGATTATTTCCGTTCCCGCGTTAAAAGCATTCGCGATTGCAGCTGACCCATCTGATTGGATGCCAAAGATACGAGGCATTTGATCAATCCATCCTAAAGATAACAAATCCTTGAATCCCTTATGGATCCCTGAAATGATATTTCCATCTCCAACTGAAACAAACACGCACAATGGTTTTTTCAGGTTTTGCTTTGCAATCACTTGTTCCCAGATCTCATACGCCGCTGTTTTCTTTCCTTCAGCTGTAAAAGGGTTGTATCCAGTGTTGCGGCAGTACCAACCAAACTCGTTCGCTGCTTCTATAGACAGGTCAAACGCCTGATCATAATTGCCGTCGACCAGAAAAACCCTCGAACCAAAAACAAGCAGCTGAGCAACTTTTGCGGGAGGAGCAGTCTTTGGCGCAAAGATAACCGCTTGATGGTTTGCCGCAGCTGCCATTCCGGCCAGGGCTGCACCAGCGTTACCTGTGGAAGCGGTTACGATAACATCCGCATTGATCTCTTTGGCACGAGCCACAACTACTGCACTGGCCCGGTCTTTAAAAGATGCGGTTGGGTTTCTCCCATCATCTTTGATCCATAGCTTTTCTAAGTTCATCTCCTTCGCTAACAACTCCGGTGTGTACAATGGTGTCCACCCGACAGAGTGCAATGCAGTACCAGCATATCCGGGATCATCAACTGGAAGCAGTGGTAGATAACGCCAAACAGATGCTTCTTGAGATGTGGTTATCAAATCATGAGATATTTTTTTTCTAAGTGAATCATAATCAAAAACAATATCCAAATTGCCGCCATCTGAGGGGCAAGTATACGTCACTTCATCAGGTGCAAATTCTGCTCCGCATACCGAGCATCGATAAAATGAAAATTTCGTCATATCTACCGCGCTTTCTTTTTTTCTGATGCTGCAGGAATTAGTTTTAAGTAAATTCCCACAGCCTTGGTTTTTCAGATTCTTGCCGCCAAATAGAGTTAGAGCCACTTGGCGGAGAGGTTTGTTACTGCACTTAGTCTTGAACTATCCAGGTGCCGGTCTCACCTTTAAGTGCGCGGCCAATATTTTCTGGATTAGTGATCAGTGCTTGCTTCCCGCCTGCTTCTAGGAAGTAGATGACAGCTTGTATTTTCGGCGCCATTGATCCTTTGGCGAAGTGTGTGCCTTCTGCCAAATAAGCCTTTGCCTCAGAAAGAGTTATTCGATCCAACCACTTTTCATTTGGTTTGCCAAAATTTAAAGCAACTTTTTCTACAGCTGTAGAGATGATGAAAAGATCAGCGTTGATCTCACGCGCCAACAGGGAGGATGCATAATCTTTGTCAATCACAGCTGCCACACCTTTTAGAGCGCCCTTTTCCATCACAACGGGGATACCTCCACCGCCAACAGTAATAACAATATGTCCCGCGGTGATGAGCTGCTTGACTGATGCTAGTTCGACAACTTCTTTTGGCAGGGGGGAAGCCACCACGCGCCGCCAGCCTCGGCCGGAATCTTCAACCACGTTCCAACCCAGATTCTTAACTCGTTCCTGCGCTTCCTCTTCTTCCATGAAAGTACCAATCGGTTTGGTCGGATTCTTAAACGCGTCATCCTCGCCATCCACACGCACCTGCGTGACCACAGTTGCGACAGGTTTGTCGATTCCTCGGCTCCGAAGGATATTCTGCAAATTCTGCTGCAGGGCATATCCAATCGCACCCTGGCTATCTGAGCCGCACACATCCAACGGCACCTTGTGCATACCTTCAACCTTATGTGCGATTTCCGAACGGCGCAGGATAAAACCTACTTGAGGTCCATTTCCATGCCCGATCGCTACCGTCCAACCAGATTCGACCATATCTGCAATATGAGCAGTCGTTTCTTTAGCAGCCTGGTATTGGCTTTCTACAGTCACGTTTTTCTTATCTTTGATGAGGGAATTGCCGCCAATGGCGACAACTGCTACTTTACTTTCCATATTACTCCTTTTTATCCCATTGTTAGTGCCATTACAGCTTTTTGTACATGCAAGCGGTTCTCAGCTTCATCAAAGACTACTGATTGTGGCCCATCAATAACCGCATTTGTCACTTCAATATTACGGTCAGCTGGTAATGGATGCATATAGATCGCATCCTCTTTCGCAAGCTTCATACGCTTCTCGTTTGTGATCCAGCTTTCATATTTCTTTGTGATCTTGGCGCCTTCCTCCGCGTCTGCCGTCGTTACTAACGGCCCCCAAGATTTCGCGTAAACAATATCTGCGTCTTTGATCGCTTCATCCATATCATGCACCACATCAAAGCCAACACCAGCTTTCTTAGCTTCTGCTCTGGCCTGGTCCATTATCTCTGGCATTAATTTAAATTCTGGTGGATGAGCTAACACCACATCCATCCCAAAACGAGGCATCTGCAAGATCAGAGACTGCGGGACAGAAATTGGCTTCGAATACGAGGAGGCATATGCCCAGGACACAACCATTTTCTTACCCTTCAAGTTGCGCCCCTTCTTCTCCCAAATTGTCATCAGGTCTGCCAGGCATTGATGCGGGTGATAGATCTCGCACTGCATATTAAGCACAGGAACGCGTGAATATTTTGCAGTTGTATTCAAATAATCATTTCCAATACCCCAGTCGCAATGGCGAATCGCAATCCCATCAAAATAACGTCCAAAGATCTCCCCGATTTCTTTGGTTGTATCACCATGTGAGATCTGTGTAGTTTTACTTTCAATAAAAGCAGCATGCCCACCCAACTGCGCCATACCAGCTTCAAACGATCCGCGTGTGCGTGTTGAGCTAAAGAAGAACAGCATCGCCAGCACCTTATCGCGCAGGTAGGGGTGCGGTTCATTAAGCGCACGTTTCCGCTTCAGGTCAAAGGCAACATCCAAAATAGTTTCTACTTCTTCTTTGGAGAAGTCAAGATCGCCGATCAAATCGCGCCCATGTAAATAGGTCTGCATTTAAACCTCCGTTTTTATTTTGGGGTGAAGCAAACTTCACCCCATATCATTTTTTCCTATCCGAAAATTGAGATAGCTCTTATTCCATCGCTCCCAGGATCAGAGCAAGCAGCGCCATACGCATCACAACACCATTAAAGGCCTCTTCCCAATAGCGGGCATGCCGGGTGCCATCCACGTCAGAGGGTAGCTCGTCCATGCGCGGAAGAGAGTGCAAAATAATGGAATCGCTCTTTGCTTTTTCTGCTAACAGTTTGCGTGTGATCTGGTAATTCGCCGGGGTCAAGCCCTTTTTTGCGTCGGCTTCCTGGCGGGCTTTGGTGTAATCAGGCTGCACCACCGGTTCCATATAGATCACATCCGCCTGATCAATCACATCCGCCACATGTTTGGCTTCCTCATACTGCAGATTCTTTGCATCCAATTCTTTTTTGAAATCATCTGTCAGCGACATGTCAGGCGGGGAAACGTAGAACACTTTCGTGTCAAATTGGGTTAACGCATAGGATAGTGAATGCATAGTTCGCATGCGCATATCACCTATGCACAGGAAATTCAGCCCATCAATGGTACCCATCTCATTTAATACTGTGTACAGGTCAGTTAGAACTTGAGTGGGATGCTCGCCCCAGCCATCGCCTGCGTTAATTACTGGTACACTAGCCCATTTGGCCGCTTCAGCAGGTGCACCTTGTTGGAAATGGCGCATGACGATCACATCGCCATAATACTCCAACATTTTTACGGTATCCTTGATCGATTCCTGGTACCAGTCGCCTGCCCGGGTGTTCTTGGCATCGGAAAAACCGGTCACATGGCCGCCTAATCGATGCATGGCCGCTTCATGAGCAAGACGTGTACGCGTGGATGGCTGATAAAAAGCGGTTACCAGCGTTTTATGTGCCAACAGATCCGTGTTGCGGCGATCGCGTGCAATCGGTTCCAGTTCAGCAGCGGCTTCGAAGATGCG
This sequence comes from uncultured Pelolinea sp., assembly GCA_965195205.1. Taxonomy (GTDB): domain Bacteria; phylum Chloroflexota; class Anaerolineae; order Anaerolineales; family Anaerolineaceae; genus Pelolinea. The sequence continues at coordinate 58,211 of CBDAFG010000102.1, forward strand.
GAAAAATTCCGCCCGTTCAAAATCCTTCAGTGATAATATATCCTTACCTAAAAAACTTCGCATTTCTTACCTCCAATTATTTTTTATTATTCTTATATAATGCCAATCTTGCGGTTTACATGAAGCCGAAAATATCCTGGTAAAAAATATGAGTGAGAATAATCAACTACTTTCCCAGTTTGCGTGACCAAATTTGCCTCCAGCATCAGAAGCACATCTCCTCGTTGGATACGCAGTGCGCGCGCCTCCGATGAACGTGCTGCGACGGCTCTGATCTCAGTCCGAGATTGCTCCAGTGGTGGGTTGCCGCGCTTAATAAGCAGGTCTAGTACCGACCCTGTAAATCCTTCCTCCAAGTCCTGCTGAGAAAGCACATCACTTGGGAGAATATCACGTAAATAAGCTGCTGGGCGTTCTTTGGCATTGATCACACGAGTCACACTCACCAGTTTCGTTCCCAACAGCACACCCATAACTTCCGCCAGCTCTTCATCAGCAGATAGTTCTTCAATCTCCAATCCACCCATTGATACTTCTAATCCCATGCGGTTCGCGATTGTTTCCAGAGATTCTAGCACTTCCAGACCTGTATCAAACACATCGCTCCTCTCGACCACAAATGTACCGGATCCCTGTCTTCGCATAAGAAGTCCCTGCGCTTCGAAAAAGCGCATTGCTTCTCGAAGGGTTGACCTTGATACACCCATTTGACGGGCAAATTCAGGCTCAGGCGGCAATTTTTCGCCAGGCTCCGCGCTGGCGATTCGCTCACCCAGCTTACGCTGCAAACGTTGAAATCGGCTTTCTTGTTTTTGTTTATTTTCTTTCAATTTCTCCCCTATCCTTCCAACAAACGTGATGCAGCTTTGTTATGTTTTTCAATATGCATTGCCAAATCAAGCGTTTGCAGGTCTCCATCTTTAACAATATATTTTCCACCTATCATGTTCACATCCACTTTTACTGGGTTGCAAAACAACAACGCTGCCAGAGGATCGTGTAGCGCACCGGCAAAATCGATCTTGTTCAGGTTGAAAGCGACAAAGTCCGCACATTTTCCAGATTCTAAAGAACCTATATCCGTTCGGCCCAATACTGCCGCACCGCCGATAGTTGCCATCTCCAACGCTTGCCGTGCAGTCAGAATAGGTGCTTCTGAACCTGATAGTGATGCCCCTTCCACACCTGCCCTCACACGAGCTAGTAACATCACTTGGCGAGCTTCCGCTAATAAGTGAGAGGAATCATTTGATGCGGAGCCATCTACGCCCAGACCCATATTTACCCCTGCCTCTAGCAGTTCCCATATTGGAGCAATACCAGATGCTAACCGCATATTCGAAGACGGGCAGTGCGCCACCCCACAGCCAGTATCCACGTACACATCAATTTCCTCTTTGCTCACATGCACCGAATGCGCAAACCACACATCATCTCCTACCCAGTTAACCGACTGCATATATGCTACCGGCCTGTATCCGAATTTTTCCTGGCAAAATTGTTCTTCGTCTTTTGTTTCCGCCAAATGGGTATGCAGATGGACACCATATTGTCGGGCTAACTCCGCTGAACGTTTCATCAACTCCCCAGTCACAGAAAAAGGCGAACATGGCGCCAGCACAATCTGCGTCATTGAGCCCGGTTTACCATCATGGTAAGTTTCGATCAGTCGCTGTGAATCACGGATGATCTCGTCTTCATCATCCACAACCGAATCCGGCGGTAGTCCGCCCTTTGATTCACCCAGCGACATCGACCCACGTGAGGCATGTAGGCGTATGCCCATCTCTCTCGCCGCTGTGATCTCATCATCTAAGCGTGAACCGTTGGGGAATAAATACAAATGATCCGATGCAGTTGTGCAGCCAGAAAGCGCCAGTTCCGCCAGCGCCGTCTTCGTCGATAAATAGATATCTTCCGGTGTCATGCGCGCCCAGATCGGATACAACGTTTTCAACCAGTTGAATAAATTTACGTTCTGGGCAGCCGGTACTGCCCGCGTCAGTGTTTGGTAGAAGTGGTGGTGAGTGTTGATCAAACCCGGGATCACAAGATGGTCAGTAAGATCCAGCACCTCATCAGCTGAACTCGGCAGATCTTCACTTTTTCCCACTTGCTTAATAAAACCATCCTCAATCAACATCCCCCCGTGTGAAATCTCACGCCTGGCGCCGTCCATCGTCGCTATCAAGCGCGCGTTCTTGACTAAAAGCGTAGGCATGGATTGCTCCTTTTCATCACGCTCTTATTATAACTTAATTGTCAGACAAAGTCACATGGTTGAATGTCCTATATTTTCTATTATTTAAATATTAACCCACTCGCACTTGTATGTTTTTGTTAAATTATCAGGGAATTATTTTACGATTTTACATAAATTTCTAGAAATATCCTGAAGTACAGCTTTTTATCAACACGACCATATATTATGGACTGATTATTTATTAATCTCAGAACACTTTCGGTACCCACATTGGTACACGCCGAATATAATCACTATACTTGTCCCCAAAAATGCCCAGCATTAATTTCTCCTCATGTTTCGCCAGCCATTGGTAAACAAGCATAACGAACAAAAATACAACCGCGCCCAAAAAAGAGAGCGTCAGGCACAGTACACCAAGATAAACCAGTATAGCTCCAAGATAAATTGGATGGCGCACTTTAGAAAACATGCCCTCAGTAATCATGATTGGTTCTGGGCGGAGATCACGGAATACGATCTGGATACCGCGTAGTGCCAGCCATCCGCCAAAAGCAATCAAACCCAGTCCAACCGGAAATCGCATTATGGATGGGATATTACTTCCAAAATAATCATATGTCTGAAATATGAAGTAATCAGCCATGATTACAATGGAAAAGATGATCAGCATGATCAACTGTAGTGTGTCTCCAAAAGGATGCTCACCCGCGAGGTCTGGTCTATTTTCATGATCTTTGTATAACTCTTCATTGATAATGGGTTTTTCTGTCATTTTATCTCCATTAGTTTAGATAAAGAAAGTGGATATTGTATCGTACTTGGTGAAATTAAATATGGCCAATTGGAGGGTGTTGAAAAAATAGATAAAATTTGAAATCAAACCACCCATAGCGAGGTTTTTTAGGGTTAGTGATTCTATTTCGATCTATTCCTTGCGCTTATTTCATTGTCCAAATCCTTTTCTCATAGCCTTTTCAGTACTATTTCAACCTTTAGGCGCACTTCACCCTAGTCCATGACAGGTGAGGGGTTTCTGAAATTGACCCCATATAGCAACTTGACCATACGTTTCAAGTCCAGCGCCATGGCAGTCAATACCGCCTGAATAGCGTAGCGCTCCAACCCATGATAGCGGCAACGTCCCAAGCCATGCTGCTGCTTGCTCTCCCCAAACTTGCGTTCAATTTTGTAGCGTTCAGCTAACCCCTGCTGATAGGCTGGGTTTGCTTTTAGATCAAACCACACTTCCTTATTGGCATCCTTCTTATGTGTGCGGTATGTATTCAGGCAAATGGCTGATTGGATGTCTGTCCTTTTCAGCCAATAGTGATTCTGGCTGTCATCATAGCCGCGGTCAGCTGCTACAATCCCCACTGGCAGGCACTTATCTAAATCCTCTTGTATCAACGCTTGCAGAAAGTGCCCATCATAAACGTTTCCTGGTGTGGCAATTACTGAGGTGATCAAGTGGTTCTCACTGTTCATACTGACATGCGCCTTGTAACCATAGAAAAATTTATTCCATGTGGTTTTTTCCCCTCCCGGTCCCCACTTTGTGCGTTTGCCCTTGCAGCCCCATCGGGCGCCTGGATCAGTAGGCCCTTTCCCCTTTTTCCCGCGATTATCCTCCTTGGATGTGTTCACATCTGCAATGCTGTGGGTGCTGTCCACTAACTGGATAGAGCCGAAATGAATTCCTTTTTCCAGAGCAGTCTGGACGATATCTGCCAACAGCTGTTCCAGTTTCAGTTCACGCTTGCGCTCAATCATGCGCCTTTTGAATTTGGTCAGGGTGGAATGGTCAGGAGCAAACTGGTCCATACCCAACCCTAAAAAATACTTGGCTGACATGCTGTCATTGATGTATGCTTCAGTCTGCCTTTCACTCAGATTGTACAGGTAGGCCACCAGCAGCATCTTCAATAAGACAACCGGATTAAAGGGAGGACGTCCATATTCTGCTCTGCCTTTGTACCAGCGCATCATCTTTTGGGTATATTTTCGCCAGTCCAGCATCTCATTCAACTTACGGAAGAAATGATCTTGCGGTACCACCCGATCATACACATATTCCCCATAGAATGTGCCTGTGCCAACCTCGATAAAGCGTTCGCTGGCCATGTCTGCCTCTCTAATTTGGGTGTGAAAGGATTGTATTAAAGTTCCTCTATCTTGTCAATTTTGTCATTTGTTTTTCAACACCCTCCAATTGATTAGTTGAATTTAATATAAATCTATGTAAAATTATTAATATTGACAAAAATTTTACACAAAGATCAACAAAAATGAAATATCGTGTGCATCGTTTAAAAATACGCATGACCGAAGACCAACGAAAATTAGAGTAATTCTTAAATTCTCTGGAAGGTGAAATAATATCAATTATTCCCAATGTCTGCCATATTGGTTTTGTTCACGTCGATTTCATCCTGATCGTTGAAAAGATCGCCTGATTATTACACATATCCAATTGGCTCAACATGTACATACGCACGATCCACTTCTGGAAAAGCAGTTAACGCAGCAATTGCTTTGTCACATATAGCATGCGCTTGATTTAAAGACAGTTCTCCATCCACATTAATATGCATATCAACCACTAATTTTGGTCCCACATATTCGGTTATAACATGATGGACATTCTCCACGCCATCTATCTTTTTAACTGCTTCAATAAACTCTTTTTGCTGTTCAGGATCAGCTCCTGCACCGGTCAGGTATCCCAAATTTTCACGTGCTTGATCGAAGACAGCTTTAAAAATCAACAAGGCCACAAAAATCCCTGCGGCCGGGTCGAGCAAAGGATGAATAAATTTTGAACCCAGAATTCCAACAGCCACTGCTGCTGAAGTCCACACATCGCTGATATTATCCTTCGCTGCTGCTTCTAAACCTGGGCTGGCAGTTTCACGGGCCATCTTTCTAACCTGGATAAACATGATCGCTTTGGTAGCAACGCTGACAATCAGCACCGTTAGAGGAATACCCACAATAATCGGTGCCCCCCCTTCAGCAAAACGGGCAAGAGATGAACGCCCTGCTTCAAAGCCCGCGAAAGCCATCGATAAAGTAACAATCAATGCTGCGAAAGGTTCGAACCGACTGTGCCCCTGTGGATGGCTGAGATCCGGCGGACGCTGAGACATCCACAATCCGATTACCAGCAGGATTGAATACAGTACATCTGAAATAGAGTTTGCTGCATCCGCATACATGGCGGACGAACCGCTCCAATATGTAGCAAATGATTTAATCACTGCCAGAAAAAGATTCCCGGCTAACGTGATCAGCATTGCTCGCCGATAAAGTATCAGCGCTTGTTTTTGCGGATGAAAACTCCTTAACCAACGCATCGCTAGGTCCTTGAGTAACTAAACTTCATCTATTATAAAACTTCTTTCTGGTCAGTAATGGGTTAAATCTTCTGCAATTCTATTTTCCAGAATTTAAACACAACAGAAAAAATCCAATCCACTAAGGCCACCAGCAGAACACCAGCCGCATACACAGCAATATCAATCGGGTCAAAAGTCCGTCCCGGAATATATAAACCAAAATATTGACCTATCTCTGCAAGAGTTGCCATCAGGAACACGATTCCCGCTTTTATCCACCATTTACGCAGAAACTCAGTTTTCTCTTCCATTTCCGCAAGTAAAAAATAAAAACCAAAGGGAAGAGCCAGGTCTGAAAAATAACTAGCGCTTAGAGAGAACATGCGCCCGCTGGAATGACGCCCGATACCAACCACATGCATCAAGGCCAATAAAATCTCAATCCCAATAATGAGGTGTTTTTTTTGATTACCTTTCATGGTCCTAAGTGCATAACGTATACGATCACCAATATAGAAAACTTTATTGATCTGCCGTATATTAAATCTGCTGCCCTTTGAACTGGCTCATATACAGGTTATAGTAAAAGCCCTTCATCGTGAGTAGTTCTTCATGATTGCCCTGCTCGATAATCTCACCCTCGTTAATAACCAGCACATAATCTGCTTCGCGGATTGTGCTTAAACGGTGTGCAATTACAAAGCTGGTGCGCCCTTCCATCAATCGCAGCAGTGCAGTCTGAATGCGTGCTTCTGTGCGTGTGTCTACACTACTGGTTGCCTCATCCAAAATAAGAATGCCGGGGTTTGCCAGGATCGCACGGCTGATTGCAAGAAGTTGGCGCTGCCCCTGGCTAAGATTACTGGCGCGCTCAGATAATTTTGTTTGGTATCCATTTGGAAGTTGGCGGATGAAAAGATCTGCATCAGCCATTTTTGCCGCTTCAATACACTCTTCATCTGTAGCGTCCAATCGGCCATAACGGATGTTTTCCATCACCGTATCTGAAAACAAGAATGTATCTTGAAGGACAATCCCTAAATTTTTACGCAGATCATCTTTTTTAATTTCCCGGATATCCTTCCCATCAATACGTATGCTTCCACTGTCAATATCATAAAATCGGGTCAATAAGTTGATGATGGTTGTCTTGCCAGCGCCAGTCGGCCCGACCAACGCGATAGTATGCCCAGTCCGCGTTTCAAAGGTCATATCTTTGATAACTGGCACACCTTTCACATAACTAAAGCGCACATTATCAAATTCAACATGTCCTTCCACATCCGGGAATGCGACTGCGGTCGGTGAATCTTTCAGTTCCGGTTTGGTGTCAATGATTTCAAATACCCGCTCTGCGCCTGCGAGGGCTGCCTGGAGCGAATTATACATATTGGAAAGTTGCCGGACTGGTTGGAGAAATTGGCGGCTATAGGTAATGAAAGTCGCGATCAGCCCAACCGTTACCAACCCTTTTATTGCAAGCCATCCGCCCAACGCAGCCAGAGAAATCACGAAAAGATTGCCCAGCTGACCAGTAAGCGGCATCAGCAGAAAAGCATATGTATTTGCAGTTTTTCCGGTTTCATATACCGCCTGATTGTGTTCCTTGAAAGTTGATATGGCAGTTTCACTTCGCCGAAAGGCTTTGACCACACGCTGTCCGCTGACTGTTTCCTCGATGGTACCATTTAGCTGTCCAAGTTGTTTTTGCAGATCACGAAAACCGCGTCGCGTGTACTTTGCTATAAACATTGTGAAAAATGCCATAATCGGGACAACTAAAACGGATGCTAAAGCCAGCCATACATTCAAGGCAAACATTGCAATTAATATTCCAACCAACGTAAGTATATTTGCAACTAATGATGTAACATTCAATGAGATCGCGCGATTAACCGCGTTAATATCATTCGTCAGGCGGCTCATCAAGTCTCCAGCTGGATTGCGATCAAAGAAGCTTAATGAAAGCAATTGCAGCTGATGGAAGAGATCAGTACGCATCTTCTTTAATGCTTTCTGCGAAGCATTTGCCATGATCCAATTGGCTATCGCTCGCAACCCCACGGAAAACACGGACGCAGCCAACATGATTAGAGAAATCCGTGTTAATCCAGGAAGATCTTTCTCTGTGATGTATTCGTCAATTGCGATACCCAGTAAGTAAGGACCCGCTAATCCCGCCAACGAATATAGAACTACCAGGATGAATACAATCATTAATTCTTTTTTATATGGTTCAAAGTAAGAGGCGATGCGTTTTAAAGTTACTTTCACATCTTTTGCTTTCTCTACTGAACGCGAACCGCGTCCCATTCCATGCATTCCTCCGCTGGGTCGTTTGCTTTGCTTTGTTTGTTCTGCCATCGATTTTTCTCCGCTACTAAATTACTTATTTTTTCCATTGGTTGATAACTGGTTACCATCGCCCAGTTGGGAATCATAGATCTCCCGATAAATTGGGCTGGATTTCATCAATTCTGTGTGAGTTCCTTCCGCGGCAATCTTTCCTCGGTCTATAACAATGATCTTATCTGCCCGCAGCACAGTGCTGATGCGCTGAGCAACCACAAAGGTGGTACTTTCCTTGATCAATTCATCTAATGCATCCTGAATCTTTGTTTCTGTTTCCACATCCACGGAACTGGTCGAATCATCCAGGATCAGAATTTCGGGTTTTAATAAGATCGCTCTCGCAATCGCAATGCGCTGTTTTTGTCCACCAGATAGGTTCACTCCACGTGCCGCAATTGGGGTGTCGTACCCTTTTGGAAGTCCCATGATGAAATCATGTGCCTGGGCAGCTTTCGCGGCCGAAACCACCTCTTCCTCACTCGCGTTTGGTTTTCCATAACTGATGTTCTCCCGGACTGTACCAGAAAACAAGATCGTTTCCTGCGGAGTTATTCCAATATGTGACAATAGTGAGTCCTGCTGGATATCCCTGATATCGTGTCCATCAATCATCACCTGCCCCTCCGACACATCATAAAAACGGGGAATCAGGTTGACTAAAGTTGATTTTCCAGAACCTGTCGCACCCAAGATAGCTACATTTTGGCCCTGTTCAACAGTAAGATTGATTTCATCTAATACTTTCTCTTCACAATTTCCGTTATAAAAGAAACTGACTTTTTCAAATTCAACCCGCCCTTCAATCGAATCGGGTAGTTTCATCGCATCAGGTGCGTCCTGTATCTCCGGGACAGTGCTGAGCACTTCATCAAGCCGCTCTGCCGAAGCCATCCCACTGGCCACCACATTAGCAAGCATGGCCATTATCAAAAGCGGAGTCATGGTTGTCATTAAATAATTTGAAAACGCAACAATTCCGCCAATAGTTAGATCACCGTTGATCACCTGTTTGCCACCTATCCAAACGATAATTAATACTCCAATGTTGATCAAGAACATCAGCATCGGAAAAATCAGCGAAATGTACTGCATGACTTTAATGTGAATTCTGGTGTATTCTTCGTTTACATCTTCAAATCGTTTCTTCTCATGCTGCCTGCGAACAAACGCTTTAACCACTCGTACACCAGCGATATTTTCTTGAAGAACGTTATTGACATTATCCAATTTTTTCTGAAGTTGCCCAAAAATTGGCCCTAATTTCCAAATAAACAGCAGGATCAATATTAATGTCAGCAGCAGCAGCGGAACGATTTTCATTGTTAAACTGGCATTCGTCGTTACCATCAGGATAATGCTCCCAATGATCAGCAGCGGACCTCGAGTTCCGATACGCATGCTCATACGGTATGTCTGCTGTAAAACGCTAATATCACTCGTCAACCGCACAACTAGATCACTGGTTTTTAATTGATCAAGATTTGCATAGGATAATTCCTGGATCTTCACAAAAATCGCTTCCCGTAAATCACGAGCAAAAGCTTCTCCGACCTGCACTGATAGCATATTGTTTCCAATGGAAAACAATGTACTCAGCACTGATATCCCAAGCATTATTAGTGTAGTATTAGCCACAAGCGTTAGATCATTCTTATAAATCCCCTCGTCAATTATTCGCTGCACCAACCTGGGAATCGTTAGATCCATAAATACCACACATATTAAAAAGATCATTGCGAAAACCACTTGTTTCCTGTATGGTTTTATGAATGAGAGAAATTTGAATATTTTTTTCATTGGATACCTACTCCTTAGTACTATGATCGATTACTTTTTTCATGCTTTTTAAAGCAGAGGACATTATACGTAATTCCTCATCGCTGAGAATTGAAAATTGCTCAACAAGGATGCCTCCATACTTGTTGTGTAGATTTTTGATCATCTTTTTTCCTTTATCCGTCAAAGACAGTTGTATATTTCGGCGGTCATCTGGATCACGTCTGCGATTCACCAACCCATTATTGACCAAATCATCAACCGACCGGCTAACATTTGGGCGGCTGACATGCATACAGTTTGCCAAAGTACTTACAGATGCGTCCCCTTGCGAGATACGGCGAATAGTATGAAATTGCGAAGAAGTAATTCCATATTCACCGGAAGTTAATTCATGAATCTGGGCACGCATAATGTGCCATAACGGAAGCATAACCCCCCGAAACAATTCCAGGGTTTCCATCAATAATTTTGAATTTCTTCTTCTATTTTCTTTCATATTAAGCTCATATCATAATAATAGTTAACAATCTTATTAGTTAACATAATCAACTATTATATGGGATTTTTTCCTATTGTCAAGGCTCATTTCCTTTTTTACCAATTGTGTCTACTTATCGCTGGTACTATTTTAGGGGAGCCTTACCGTCCACTAAATAGACACGTAAATATTTTAAAACGATTGATGCTTGATAGATTATTCCCGTTGCAATCAGATCATTTAATTCACCACACTGAGGGGAAACCGAATATATATAGCAACGAAGCGCATGACATGCAAGCTGACTAAACCCATAAAAGATTAATCCATGCAAGCAATATAACCCTTCTTATTACTCTTCTCTTTTAGAAAAGCAAATTCAATTAATCTCTCATTGGTCTGATTTAGTTATTTTCCCGCCCGCAATTTGCTTTTCCCCTAAACCTGATGATATCCCTCCAGGAAATGCTGTACTTTTGGCGCGATAACAGCCCGGCAGTACGGTTGGGTCGGGTTATTCGCAAAATAATCAGAATGATAATCTTCCGCAGGATAGAAAATATCCAGCATTTCGATTGTTGTCACGATCGGCTTTTTGAACATACTGCTGGCATCCGCGTTCTTTAAAGATGATTCTGCGCTCTTCTTTTGTTCGTCATCTTGAAAAAAGATAATGGAGCGGTACTGCGTACCAATATCATTCCCCTGCCAGTTTAGAGTAGTTGGATCATGCGCGTGCCAAAATATTTCAAGTAAATCTGAAAAAGTTACTACTTTTGGATCATAACTTACTCGGACAACTTCCGCGTGCCCAGTTGTTCCTGTGCAGACCATTTTGTAAGATGGAGTAACCACGTGCCCCCCAGCGTAACCGGGTTCTACTTTTTCTATACCTTTTACTCGTTTATAAATCGCCTCTGTACACCAAAAACAACCTCCGCCAAAAACAGCAGTCTTGTTATTTTCCATCTACTCCCACAATAAATTTTATGGACAAAGAATTCACGCAATGCCGCATATTTTTTTTAGTGTATTTTTCTCCTTCAAAAACATGTCCTAAGTGTGCCCCGCAAGTTGCGCAAGTGATTTCTTTTCGGCGGCCATCCGCATCCATGCTTCGGGTTACTGCGCCAGAAATCTCATCATCGTAACTAGGCCATCCACATCCCGAATGAAATTTGTCTTCGGAGCGGTATAGTGGTGCTTCACATCGCCGACAAATGTATGTCCCGGCAGAAAAATGATCGTTGTATTCACCAGTAAAAGGGTCTTCAGTACCTTCATGTTCAATAATGTGGGCTTCTTCTGGAGTTAGAGAGTTCAGTTTCATATTAAATCCTTTTGTCTGATTGTAGCGATCTTACCACCCAATACATATTAATCGTTTATTAGAATTTTACTTTAATCTTGTTACTGAAAATGGCAAAGTGATCGGAAAGAGCGAAACTTATAAGACTGAACAAGGACGCGACAATGGCATTGAAGCGGTTAAAAACACTGCCACTAATGCACCGGTAGAAGACACAGCCTAATTAGGATATTTCATACAATATATGGCAGTCTCAAACGTTCTCTTGCATATTTTACAAAGATTGATCTACTGCATATAATAAACATATGACTCCACTGAAAAAACCGGGTATTCTAATAATAAACATGAAACGTCTCCCACTTTGTGCATGAAAAACCACCTATTTTATGAGAGCATCTGTAAAAATCTGTTCTTATGTTTGTTTCATCCCACTTAATGAACATGTTGAACCATTTCTCAGCAAAGTCATATATGCATACCATTGTAATAGTCAATGAAAAGATGGGCGGAGTTGGCACAAGTACAACGGCTTGCGTTTTTTGAGTAGTGAGGGAGTTTTTAGAATACTGGATTCAGTAAAAGCAATTACAAAAGAGTACAAAAGAGGAGCTGTGGTGTTATGAAAAACCAAACCCCCGAAAAAGATAATAATACTCCACAAAAAAACAATAAAATTCTTATTATCGGTTTAGTCGTTTTACTTTTATTTATAATTCTTGCCTCTACACAAATCACATTCTTTGCCATCCAACCAATTGGCGCAGTTCCTGAGGGTGTTACCTTAGTTATCCCCAGAGGAAAAGGAACCAAATTATTTGATTCAGCCGATGGAATATGCCTAAGAGAAATGGTCAGTGTTTCATTATTTTGTCGAATGGCTGCAATATCCACAGTATTAGAAAATTCAGAGGTGCTATTTAAACTCCCTTATATAGATTTTATATATTTATCTTCAACTGGTGGCTCGAGATTTGTGAAGTAAGAATACCTATTGCTTTTTAGTTCTAAATTCATCGTAATGCTATTTAATATTGGCCTGTTTATTATTTATACCTGAGAGTATAAAGGAATATAAAGCATTTCAGAGGCTTTTTGCTTAGCACGTTCCAGGCGTCAGTCATATGTATTAATATTCTTTTGTCTGGGCATCTTAGCCACCGGGAGGGTGAAACTGGCATTAGGTCGGGTCTTGCATGCGTAGGATTGATTTTAAAGCGCTCCTTGGGGGTTATTGATATATTATTTATACATATATATACCGGGCTCAAACGCTCTTATTGTTTGCCGGGATTGGCATTCTGTTTATAATGAATGCATACCATTATTATTGTTAATGAGATTATTGGCTAGTGTAACAATCTTTCTGTAATTTCAAAAAAGAGTAGATCACGGTATCCTTTCAGAAGTGAAATAAACAACAGAAAAGGAGAAAGACCATGATCTACAAGAATGATTGTACATTATCAAAAGAATATCTAGAACAACTGACAACAGAAGGCTTGGAAAGCTTGCCCGAGATGATCCGAGTACTTGTGAACGAGGCTATGCAGATTGAGCGAGAAAAGCATCTTAATGCTAAGCCCTATGAACGTGGCGATGAACGATCAGGTCATGCCAATGGCTATAAGCCCAAGACAGTCAGGACCAGGGTAGGTGAAGTGACCTTTGATATTCCACAGGTACGGGAAGGAGGTTTTTATCCACAAGCGTTGGAAAAAGGATTACGCAGTGAACGTGCTCTTACAATGGCA
>CBDAFG010000103.1:0-27511 GCA_965195205.1 uncultured Pelolinea sp.
TCAATAAAGCATATATCTGGTATCTTTGTATATGGGTAAGCTGTGTGTACGTTCGCATGAGTGCTCCTTTGATTTAGTCGTTGGAGTGGTGCTCATCTTACCGCAGCTTACCTCTCTAACGCTTTCAAAGTTGCACTTGCTAGTTGAATTCAAGAAATAATCTCAGGTTGTATGTGCATCTTTTTTTTCTCCAACATAGCACCACACCTGTGTAGAAAACTTTATTTTCCTTCATGAATTAAGATGAAAATTTGAAAAAACGATGACCAAATTGTATAGTTATCTAATATATAATGAGGATAAGTAATCACTCGATATTTACAGAGACCGTCATTAACATTCAGGGTAAAAAAGGATAATTATGAATCAACCTCATCCAAGGTTTCCCGAGTTTAAATATTACCGACCCAAGTCTTCTAAAGAAGCGGTAGATTTTCTTAAAAAGTACACTGATCAGTCCCGACCATTTACTGGCGGGACTGATTGCTTTAACCAGATAAGAGATAAAAGAATTCACCCGAAATATCTGGTTGATTTGAAATCCATAGAAGGATTTCGCAAAATCAGGTTTGATCCAAAAAAGGGGCTGAATATTGGCGCTGCTGTACGTCTGAATGAGATTATCAACCATCCGAAAGTTTTAGGACATTATCCGGTTTTGATAGAAGCGGCACGGGAAGTGGGTGGCTATCAACTGCGGAATCGGGCGACATTGGTTGGCAATCTATGTAATGCTTCTCCCTGTGGAGACACGATAGGTCCGTGCTTGGCATACCGTTCCATAGTTCATATTATTGGACCGGACGGCAAACATGAGACAGATCTGAATGATTTCTTTAAAGGTCCTGGAAAAACATGTTTGCGTTCGGGTGAGATTGTTGAGTCTGTTTCTTTCCCGATCCCTCCGGCAGGTGCGGAAGGAACGTATCAGAGCATTGGCCGAAATAAATTTGGAGATCTGGCGATCGCAGCTGTTACCGTTCTAGGATATGAGAAAAAGGATAGTTCATCTGGTTATGAATTCTTACTAACCCTCACAGCGGTGGCTCCCACAGTGATTTTCTCGGATTTGGCACAGGATATCTTAAAAACTCTGCCTATTACGCACGGCACGCTTGAACAAGCCGCGTCAGCTTGCAGTGAAGCCTGCAAGCCAATAGATGACATTCGCGGCAGCGCGAATTATCGCAGGGATATGATCAAGATGCTCGCGCTTCGCGGACTTAAAAGAACATGTAAACAGCTCAATATTCCACTTTAATCCTTTTTGAAAAATTGTTCTGAGGAGTGAAATCAATGAAACTTATTAAAATTCAAGTGACTGTAAACGGGAGTGAGGAAATTTTGGATGTGTCCCCTAATCTCTCATTGCTCAATATGCTCCGTGAAAACCTTGCTTTAACCGGCACAAAAAGCGGATGTGAGGCAGGGGAATGCGGTGCATGTACTGTTCTTCTTGAAAGAGAACCAGTGAACAGCTGCATGGTGTTGGCAGTTGAGTGTAACGGGTTGTCTGTGGAAACGATTGAGGGTTTTTCAGAAAAAGAGGCCATGAAGAAGCTTCAGAACGCATTTATGGACTTGAGCGCGATCCAATGCGGATTTTGCACGCCCGGGATGCTCATTTCCGCATTCGCACTTCTGAAACGGAATCCTGACCCTAATGATGAAGAAATTCGAATGGCGCTTCTGGGGAACTTATGCCGCTGTACAGGGTATGAGCGCATTATCAACGCTGTAAAAATAGCTGCTAGGAAGTAGGAGAGATTCTATGAAAATTAAAGAGAAGATCCCTGAATTAATTGGTTCGAATGTTCGCAGGGTGGATGTGCAAGAAAAAGCTACTGGAGCGGCGGTTTTTACAGATGACGTACAGTTTGGGAGAAATTTGCTTTTTGCGCGCATAAAGCGCAGTCCGCATCCACATGCGATTATCAAATCAATTGATACGAGTAAAGCAGAAAAATTTCCCGGAGTGAAAGCTGTCGCGACAGGCGTGGATTTTCCCAAAAGAATTGGGTTGTACTTGAAAGATAAACACATTTTTGCCCGCGACCGAGTTCGTTTCGTGGGTGAGCCAGTAGCCGGTGTTGCGGCAATCAGCGAAGAAGTTGCTGAATCCGCTTTAGATTTGATTAAAGTGGAATATGAAATATTACCAGCAATTTTCCATCCAAATGATGCAATCAAACCCGATGCAATCTTGATCCATCCAGATTTAGGAAAATATGAAGTTGCGAATTTTATCTTTCCGAAGTCGGGCACTAACGTCTCAAATCATTTTAAAGTCAGGAAGGGGAAACCCGATTCAGTTTGGAATGCGTGCACGGCAGTTGTTAATAGAAAATATTACATCCCGCATATTCAGCATGTTCCAATCGAAACACATGTGGCTGTTGCCAAGGTTGACCAGACTGGCAAAGTGACCTTATGGTCAAGTTCACAATCCCCATTTGCCCAGCGTGATCTAATTGCGAAATCATTAGGAATGTCCCCCAGTAATATTCGTGTGATAGCTAATTACGTGGGAGGAGGATTTGGCTGCAAAGCAGGTGTAACGATGGAAACTTTGCCCATCGCTCTGGCACTGAAAGTGAGAGGGCGTCCGGTGAAACTGCGCCTGACACGCGAGGAGGAATTTTATACAAACTTCGTGCGGCAGGCATTGGTGATCGAATTGAAAATGGGCTGCGATAAAGATGGGAATATTCTGGCGCTTGAAAATACGATGTACTGGGACGGGGGTGCTTCCACGGAATATGGTGTCAATATCGCACGAGCGGGAGGTTATTCTTGCACCGGTCCTTATGATATTCCCCATGTGAAAGCGGATAGCTATTGTGTTTATACTAACAATACGATTGGAGGCCCTTACCGCGGGTTCGGGATGTCTGAGCTCCATACAGGCATTGAACAATGTGTGGATGAACTGGCGGAAGAAATTGGGATGGACAAGGTTGCGTTTCGGATGCTGAACGCGGTTCAAAAAGGTGATATTTTAGCAACGGGCATGAAAATGCATCCCACAGGTATTAAAGAATGCATCGAAAAAGCTGCGCATGCCATAGATTGGGGCAAACCAAGTGGGCCATGCTCTCTAAATAAACGACGGGGAAAAGGGATTGCTATAATGTGGAAAGCACCTGCTATGCCCCCAAACCCAGGATCCAGTGCGACCATAAAGTTGAATGAGGATGGCACAATCCTGCTAGGGGTGGGGGGGCAAGAACTTGGGCAAGGGGCATTTACTGTGGCAGCTCAGATTGCTGCAGCTGCTCTGGGTGTACCATTTGAATCTGTTCGTGTAATAGGTCCAGTAGATACGGATTATTCCCCCTATGAATGGCAGACTGTAGCCAGCCGACTTACCTGGTCAATGGGAAATGCGGTCATGGCAGCTGCAATGGATACCCGAAAGCAAATTTTTGAGATTGTCTCTGAAGCATGGGGAGAAGACATAAAGGATTTAAAAATTATTGACGGGGTTGTAATTTCAAAAGCCAGCGAACGTGAAATACCGTTAAAAGACTTTGCGGTTTTTGGCATTCCAAAAAAGGATTTTGAAGGATGGATAGGCGGCCCAATATATGGGCGGGGAAAATTCATGCCAAATTATGTGACGGGATTGGATAAGGATACAGGACAGGGTGAACGAGCAGTGGTCCATTACACTACAGGCGCACAGGCTTTTGAAATTGAAGTGGACTTGGATTCTGGAAAAATAGAGATCATTCAAGCTGTATCTGCTTTTGATGTCGGCAGGGCGATCAACCCTGACCTTGTCCGAGCACAGATGGAAGGCGGGATTGTGCAGGGGATAAGTTCTACGATATTTGAGCAGATGATATTCAAGGATGGACAAATGCAGAACCCAAGTTTTGTAGATTATCGCATTGCAACAACGATGGATTTGCCAAAAAGAATTGAATCGATCATCATTGAAGTGCCACAGGATGATGGCCCGTGGGGAGCGAGAGGCATTGGGGAACATCCAATGGTACCTACAATCGCTGCTATCGCGAATGCTATTTATGACGCTGTAGGAATTCGTATGGAAGGACCACCGTTTACAGCAGAAAAGATATTTACTCACTTGAAAATGAAGGGAACTTAAGGGTTTCAAACGAACAAAAGATAATTTGGAGGATGATTGGAAATTAAAACACGAATTATTAAGGGCCAGTATCATGATTCTGTATCGCTTATGCTGGCTGCAAAGAAAATGAAAAAAATCGAGGGGGTTGTGGATGCTGCTGTTGTGATGGGAACTGATGTTAACAAAGCACTCTTAAAACAGGCAGGTTTATTAACGGAAGAAGCGCAATCTGCGTCCGCTGATGATCTTGTGATTTCAGTAAAAAAAGATAAGGAAGCAGATGCCTTGTTATCTCAAGTAGATGGTTTTTTGATCAGTAAAGCATCTGCGGAAACCGGGTCACAGAAAAAAGAGCCGCAATCTATTCGGAGTGCTGTGCGTTTTGACCATACAATAAATCTTGCGGTAATCTCGGTTGCGGGTGCATATGCGGCACGGGAAGCGCGGGAAGCGTTAGCGAGTGGATTACATGTGCTTTTGTTCAGTGATAACGTTACTCTTGAGGATGAAATATCCCTGAAGAAATACGCGGTATCACAAGGGCTTTTATTAATGGGACCAGGAGCGGGGACAGCAATTATCAATGGTGTCGGACTGGGTTTTGCAAACGCGCTTCCTGCTGGTAAGGTAGGGATTGTATCCGCCGCAGGAACCGGACTGCAGGAAGTCAGTACGATTCTGGCGAGATATGGGGTTGGAATTTCACAGGCAATCGGAACTGGAGGCCGCGATTTGAGTGAGAAAGTGGGCGGTCTCATGGCAATCGCGGGCATAGAAGCGTTGATTGAAGACGAACAAACGAAAGTGATCGTTTTGATCAGCAAACCGGCTGATGATGCCGTGATAGGCAAGATTCTCAATGTCTTAAAACGTGGAAAGAAAGAGAGTGTGCTTTGTACGCTAGGGGCAACATTCGATCAAACACAGGATGGGGATATCCATTTCACCCGCACTCTTGAGGAGTGCGCGCTTACCGCGGCCACTATTATGGGGTCGAAATTACCAGATTTCCAGGCATTTATAAAAACTGAAATAATAATCCAGCAAGCCCAAGCAAATGAATTAAAAACAAAATTAGGATCAGGGCAAAAATTTATCCGCGGTTTGTATTCAGGTGGTACTCTGTGTTATGAAGCTCAAGTAATCTGGAAAGAACTATTGACTGAACCAGTATTCTCAAACGCCCCATTAGAAAAAAAGAACACCATTAACGAAAAGGGTTCACCTGAGTTTCACACCGCATTGGATCTGGGGGAAGAGGAGTTCACGGTTGGAAGACCACATCCAATGATTGATAATGATTTGCGTATGCGGTATATATCAATGGTAGGCAGTGACCCGACCACTGCGGTTATTGTGATGGATGTGATGATTGGCTATGGTGCGCATCCTGATCCGGGGTTGGATCTTGGAGAGGCGATCAGGCTCGCAAAAAAGGATGCGGAGCAGCAGGGAAGGATGCTAATCGTGATTGCCTGTGTCACCGGGACGAAAGATGATCCCCAGAATTTAGCTGAAACTAAAAGAAAACTAAAAGAAGCGGGCACGGTTGTATGCGATACAAACGCCCAATCTGCTCGACTAGCTGGGATGGTTGTAACTTCATGAAAATGGATCCGGGAGTGAAAGTGAATAAAAAGAAAATCTCGAATTTGTTTGGCAAGGATTTAATAATTGCTAATTTAGGTCTTGAAAGTATGGCTGCAGCACTTGAAACTCAGAATATTCAAGTCCAGCAAATAGATTGGAAACCACCAAAGCAAATTTATCCAAATCTTATGTACACTAATGCTGGTGTAAGTATTGAAAGTGCGAATCTGGAAGCGGTAAACCGCATTATAGGGTCAAAAGCGGTATTGGTTGGAATGGGTATCGCTAAGGATGTCATCCCGGGGATGCATGACAGGATGATCTTACACGCAGGACCACCTGTAGAGTGGGATCGGATGTGTGGTCCAACACGCGGCGCAGTGATGGGGGCGTTGATCTACGAAGGGCTTGCTCAGGATGAAAAGGAGGCCGAAAATTTAGCTGCTTCAGGCGATTTTGAATTTTCACCCTGCCACCATTATCAAACAGTGGGACCTATGGCTGGCATCGTCTCACCCAGGATGCCTGTTTTTATTGTTGAAAATTCCACTTGGAATATGCGCGCCTACGCAACACTGAATGAGGGATTGGGAAAAGTGCTGCGGTATGGAGGTATGGGTGAAGAGGTTTATCAGCATTTGCGTTGGATGGAGAAGGTCCTTTATCCGAATATATCAAATGCACTTGAAAAGATTCCAGAGGGAATTGATTTGAAAAGCCTGATCGCTCAGGCACTGCATATGGGTGATGAATGCCACAACCGGAATCGGGCAGGTACTTCTCTCTTTATGCGTTCAATCGCCCCTTCTTTGATACGTGTACAGAAGAACTCTGAGGATATCGCTAAAATATTTGAATTCATCAATGGTAATGATCACTTCTTCCTTAATCTGAGCATGCCGGCAGGGAAAGCAATGCTGCTGCCAGCGGAAGGAGTGGAAGGAAGTACGATTTTGACTGTGATGGCAAGAAATGGAACTGATTTTGGGATTCGCATTGCTAGTATGCCGGATCAATGGTTTACCGCGCCTGCAGGCGTGGTGGATGGGCTTTATCTACCGGGTTTTTCTGAACAGGACGCAAACCCAGACATAGGGGACAGTACAGTCACAGAAACCGCAGGGTTTGGTGGTTTCGCGATGGCAGCTGCTCCAGCGATCACGCAATTTGTAGGTGGAAGCCCATCTATGGCACAGGAAATAACTCTTGAGATGTATGAGATCACAAAGACTGAACACAAGGATTTCACAATACCTGCACTTGGTTTTCGCGGTACGCCAATGGGAATTGATGTGCGTAGGGTGATGGAAACAGGAATTCTTCCACGGATCAACACTGGGATTGCTCACCGTAAACCGGGAATTGGGATGGTTGGTGCGGGGATGCTGAGAGCACCAAAGAAATGTTTTGAAGACGCATTCAATGAATTTAATAAAAAATATTGTTCCACAAAGGAGTAAAAATGAAATATATTGATCTAACAATTCCATTGGGCATTGCTACACCACCTTGGCCGACCTATGAAGCCCTTCAAGTAAAGTATTTTAAGCGCCTTGCTCCAAATGGGGCGAATGGACAATTAGTTACACATTCTAATCATCTTGGAACTCACTTAGATGGCGAAATTCATTTTTACACACCGGGGAAAGATATTGCATCTCTAAAGATGGATTTTTTGGTGCATGAAGCGGCAGTGGTTGATTTGAGTGATGTGTGTGGAGACTATGATGTGTACACAAGCAAGATGGTAGAAGAACGAGTGGAGGTTAAAGAAGGTGATATCCTGATCATTCATACGGGTTACCACCATTTTGGATGGGATATGCCGTTTGCTGATGAGGTTCGGTATATGGTGAAACATCCAGGACCTGATAGGGAGTTTGCCGAGTGGGCAAAGAAGAAAAAACTTCGCTGGATTGGTGTGGACTGTGGAAGCGCGGATCACCCAATGAATACTATCATCCGGGATTGGATGCCGCGCCAGGCACGGGAAGCGGATCAGGTTTTCAGGAAGAAACACGGCAAACCTTTAGCTGAGTTCTTTGATGACAGTAAGTATCAGCTGATGCACATAGAAATGTTTCCGTATGGCATTATTCATGCGGAATGTATTGGGGGCGAAATTGACCTTTTGGTGAACCGCAGAGTAACCCTGGGATTCTTTCCATGGCGATTTGTGGATGGTGAATCCAGCATTGGACGCTGTGTTGCTTTTTTGGATGATGATGAATATCAAGAGGTTATTAAACTGTCCAAAGATCTGCCAAAGACCAGGTTTGGCGATGTCTATAACCCTGCTCATGTTGAAAGTATTAACGCTCTCACAAAGAAAAACCTTGAGTAAATTAATTTAACCAGGAGGAATTTATGGCAATCGATATGGATTTAGAAGCTTTATTGCGAGCACCAGCGATTGAAATGGCTGAATATCCGCCGAAAATGATCACGTTGGCGAATGGGAAAAAGATGATTGTACGGCAGGCTGATATTTCAGAAGTGCCGATCTTGCTGCAAGCTGTACGCCCAACTTTGGATATCCCGCGTGATTATTATGATATTGTGGGCGCACGTTTATATGCTGAATTATTGGGTTGGTATCGGCATCGTGTTCGTAATGAGTATTGTTTGGTAGGGCAGATTGAAGGTTATTTGGTTGGGATTGTGAACGGACGGATGGTTGATAAAGACATTGGTATGAGTTATCACACACTTGCCATTGATCGTGGGCTGCGTGTTGGTTCACACTTGTTTGCTGCGAAGATGGAATATCATATCGAATTTCAGGGTCAGCAGGAGGTTTGGATCACTGCGGAAAGCCCAATAGGATTCCGGCGGTGGATGATCGAATACGGGTTGATTAAACAGGAGGGTATTCAGCATGAACTTGGGGGGGCAACTTCATATAAATTGACACGTGACCTTTATTTCGAAACCAAAACTCGTTTGGTGGCTGGCAAGCGCCCAGCGCCAAAGAGATTATTGGAAGAGGCGACAGATAAGATCATGGTCGCTGATGAGGATACAATAAAAGAAAAGATTTGTGGCGTGAAAGGGAGGTAAAAATGAGAGAAGTTGCGATAATTGGCGCAGGGATGATCCCTTTTGGGCGGCGGGATGAGGATTCACTGCTTGATATGCTGGCTTATGCATCACTGAAAGCGTTGGATGACGCAGGGATGGGGAACAAAGGTGTGGATGCGGTATATGTTGCGAATATGGGGGCGGGAATTTTGCAGCGTCAAACATCCGTTGCCAGTGCGCTGGTGGATCGATTGAGTTTGATCCCTGCAGCAGCGGATGCGATTGAGAATGGGCCTGCATCTGGTGCTTCCGCGATTAAGAATGGCGTATTGGCAGTTGCTTCCGGCTATTATGATTATGTATTAGTAGCGGGCGGAGAGAAAATGCGGGAGGTTGTTGGCTGGAAGGCAACCGATTTTGTTGCTACGATGACTCACCCGGAGGTGGAATATCCGTACGGCATCACTTTGCCGGGAATGGCGGGTATGTTTACACGTTTGTATATGGAGAAATACGGTCTTACTCGAGATCAACTGATTGCGGTTGCTATCAAGAATCAAAAGATGGGAGCACTTAATCCATACGCACATGTCGAGATGATCATTACTAAGGAAGGCATTGCTGACAGTCCAGATTCTGTGGTTAATAATCCAATGGCGGCTGACCCTCTGCATCTATACGATATGTGCCCGGTTAGCGATGGAGCTGCAGCGGTGATTCTCTGCTCAATGGAATTGGCAAAAAAGGTCTCGAAAAAAACACCAGTCTTGGTCGCTGGTTTTGGGCAAGCGACAGATACACATACCCTGCAAGAAAGAGAAGATCCTACTGATCTAAAGGCGGTTACATTGGCTTCAAGGCAGGCATTTGAAATGGCAAAGCTGACTCCAAAAGATGTTGATTTTGCGGAACTTCACGATGCTTTCACGATTTTAGAAATCGCAGAAAGTGAACACGCGGGATTCTTTAAAAAAGGAGAGGGGGGGAAGGCAGTGGAGAAGGGTGAAACCTCACTGGGCGGAAAATTCCCAATTAATATGTCGGGCGGCTTGAAAGCGCGCGGCCATCCGGTTGGAGCAACCGGGGTAGCACAAGTAGTTGATGTGGTATTTCAACTTCGCCATGAGTTGGGCAAAGACCGCCAGGTTAAAGGCGCAAAAACGGGATTTACCTTGAACTTTGGTGGATTTGGAAATAATGTTGTTGCTTTTATATTAAAGAGGGCAGAATGATAGATGAACTGAAGATTATTGCTTATCGATGCAAAAAATGCGGAAGAATCCATTATCCTTTTCATGACCGATGCCTTGATTGTCTGGAACGTGATTTTGAGGAGATCAGACCTGAGGGAGAGGCTAAATTACTGGCATTTACAGAAATATACAACCTTCCCTGGGGTTTTAATATCCGTACGCTGAAAATCGGAGTGGTTGAATTTTCAAACAATATCAAGGCGATGGGGCAGATTCAGGTTGATGACTTTGGTAAGTTGAAAACCGGGATGAAGTTAAAAGCATTTTGGGAGCCAGTTAGAAAATTTGCCGGAGAAGATGTGTTTGGATTGGTTTTAAGGTAAGACTAAGGTTCTTGATTAACGATCGGGGATGATTGGATGAATATCAACATCCCTGCCAGAGTGTCTAATCCGGAAGAGCTGCCGTAGGAAAGCAGTTCTTCCATCATTAACGCAGGTGGGTAACCTCCGTTGTTAAGCCAATTCATGCAGCGAATGATCCGCTCATCCGCACTGCCAGTTGTCGCGCAGGCAATTAGATTGGCGCTGAGAGTGGTTGTTTTTTCCTTTGCAACATCGACGATCTTCCGGGTTATCTTTTGCAAGGTAAAGCCAGGAAAGAGAACTTCTTCCCACATGTGCGCTGCCAATAGAAAGCCACAAATAAAATCATCCCCTGATGGAGTTAAACCCTCCCCGCACCCTAGTAAATTGGATAAAGATTCATGAATAGTGATTTTGTTTCTTGAAGATAAAGCAGATTTCAGGTTGTTATTGATATTGGCCTGATGTTTGTCAGAAAGTTGAATGATCGTTTTACGCTCGATTACATTGATCCTGGTGATGAATGCCTCAAGATTGAAATCCAGCTTGTTTTGGGTCATAGGAGACCAAACGTGTGTTTGCGGGTTGATCTGAATTTCCAGACCAGATTGAATGAACCTGATTCGGTCTGGAGAAAGTAAGAGGTGTGTATCGTGAGAAAATGTCTGACGCGCAGGTAATTCTTCGTTAGTATTGATGGTCAAAGGTCCTTTAAAGGTTTGGCGAGAAATGAATAGAACTTTTTTATTATCAGTGACGGCGAAAAAACCCTTTGAAGTATTTCCCCAACCGTTTGCACCTGTTTCGGCCTGGAGGGTCTCATAAGCAACGTGACCAATTGCAGCGGCAGTTAAATATCCATTGTCATCCATGTTTGCATTATGCCATATCTTATAGAGAAAAGTTTTTAAAACCTCCCTTTGTATTTCTCGCAATGACAGATAATTATAAAGAGGATA
The DNA here is from genome assembly GCA_965195205.1 of uncultured Pelolinea sp. Classification (GTDB taxonomy): domain Bacteria; phylum Chloroflexota; class Anaerolineae; order Anaerolineales; family Anaerolineaceae; genus Pelolinea. Next base: position 11,225 of record CBDAFG010000103.1, read on the forward strand.
AGTTTGCAAGGAGATAGAACCTAACATAATCGAGAAATTGTCCTCCTTGAACTGGGAGACATGCCGATTACTTTGACAGATGAAGGTGATAATCTTTCACCAACTTTTTCACCTGATGGGCAGTGGATCGCTTTCATGTCTTATCGAGATAATTTTTGGGAGGGGGATGGGTGTGAACTGTATATCATGCGCAGGGATGGCAGCGACGTGCAGCGATTAACGACGAATGATTATTGTGATTACCAACCCAGATGGGGGCCCTGAGAAAAGAAAAAGCCGTTCCGGTAAGGAACGGCTTTTTGTATTAATTTATATAAATAGTGTCGCGTTGGAATCATCAGAGGCATGGATGAAAGTTGCTACACCGACTACCTCGATACCATCAATGAGCTCGTCTTTTTGAATACCCATCAGGTCCATTGACATCTGGCATGCTTCAATTTTGACGCCGTTATCCATAGCACTTTGAATTAAGTCCTCAGTCGTTTTGTCTTTCTTTAAAATTGTATAGCGGTATTTGAAAACTCTCTTATCCTGCAAATTCAGGTTCAGGTAACCCTTTTACATCCGTCTTGACCATAAAGAGATCGCCAGCCATTGGTTCTTTTAATTTGTCTTCTTCAGATAATCCTTCTGAGATAGATGTGATATAAAGCTCGTCCAGCTCTTTCCCGCCAAATGTGCAAGAGGAGGGTTGAGAGACGGGCATCCGTATTTCTGCTGCGATGTTTCCGGATGGGTCATAACGCATTATTTTCCAACCACCGTAAATTGCACACCATACATACCCTTCGCTATCCACCGTAAGACCATCAGGAATGCCGAAATCAGCATCCATCTGTACAAATGGACGTTGATTACTGATCGCGCCTGTTGCCAGGTCATAATTAAAGGCGTATATCACATAACGAAGTGAATCCACATAGTACATAATGCGGTTATCCGGGCTCCAGCCAATCCCATTTGAGATAGTAATTTCGGAAATCATTTTTTTCACACCAAGATCAGAGTCCATTCGATAGAGGGCACTGGTCGCTCCCTTAAAGGTCATCGTACCAGCCCATAAACGTCCTTTTCGATCTACTTTTCCATCGTTAAATCGGGCTTCCTTTTTCCCTTTTTCTGGATGGGTAATGAAATCCATCTCCTGAGTTTCAGGATTCCAGAAATAGAAACCATCTTCAGTCCCGCAAATCATGCCGCCTTTTTTGCGGAAAGCCATGAGGCAGACTTTAACTGGCATATTAAAAGACTCATATTTTTTGGTTTCTGGATAAAAACGCTGAATCTTTTTACCATCTATATCTACCCAGTAGATGGCCTGCTCTTTGACACTCCAAAGTGGGCCTTCCCCCAGCTTATTTTGTGAAGGGACTATATTTTTTGGTTTCATCTCACCTTTGTATTTGTAGGAAAATAATGCATGCAATTAATGATATACGATTATTTGCCACTTATAAATTAATGTGTTGCTGTGAATTGGAATTCATAAAAAGCATTTATACCTGGAACAAGTTCGGTTTGTTAAGAACTGTTCTTTTTTGGATATGTTCGAATAAAATATTCTGTTCCCCGAATAGGGATTGATTTGATAATACCCTGTTGGATGAGATTATCCATCACCTCCCAGCTCAATTGGTGGTTGTGCAAGTATTCGCCGATTTCTTTTTTCCCCAATGGGTGGACTTTTAATGTGTTAAGGAGGGCCTGAAGGGGTTCAGCGCTCTCGGGTAAATCGGTTTCTGGCAGATCCAACATCAACTCTACTTGAGGAATGTGCTCCTTGAAAATATGGTATATGGCCATCAGGCGTTCTTCGGTGGGGGGGTGGACCCACTCTTCAGCAGGCGGGCGCAGCGGCAGAGCCAAGTATGCGGTGTGGGGCTGGAGATCAGAAATGAACACTGCTGCTGCCTTTGCCTCTACATCGGTGTCGTTTATGCCGCCGACGAGCATCGTCTCAGTAATTATTTTTCCTTTGTATGTTTGTGCGAACCAATGGATCCCGTTGAAAACTTCGTCCAGATGTAAGGTCCCATGCGGCCGATCAATCTTGTGCCAGGTATCCTCCACGACGCTGTCCACTTTTAGGGAGACCACATCCGCCTCCATCAATTGGGCGCGGGTGTCGGGGTGCCAGAGAAGGGAAGCGTTTGTGATCACGGCTGTTTGTATGCCGAGTGGTTTTACAAGCCGAATAGCTTCTCCTAAACTTTTGTCCAGAGTGGGTTCTCCATTGGAAACAAATGTAATTGTGTCGGGATGAATGCCTTCTTTTGCTAATTTCTTGAGGTGAGCATTTATACCTTGAAAAATTTTCTGCGGTTCACTGAAGGCGGCGCGGTTGGTTGTCATGAAACTGGTACGGCCGAGCTGGCAGTATACACAGGAATATGTGCATGTTTTTGGGGGGAGGTGATTAATGCCGAGGCTTAATCCAAAACGGCGTGATTGAACTGGACCAAATATATCCATTTTGCAAACTGCCTCCTACATAAAAAAATTTCCAGGTTCATGATTCGCTTGATGGCCTATTTTTGCAATCTGTGTTTTATGAACCCTGCTTCTTAGACAAACATAAATTATCATTCTAATATAAATTATATCTGTATTGTGACTTAATTAGCTTACATTGAATTTGGCAGTAAAAAATTTTATTAAAGATTGAACCTAATAAGCAATATCCACCTGCTTTGAACAAGTGGATATTGAAAATGGATCAGGTGTGTTTTTTTATTTTATCCCAGATGTCTGAGAAATATTTTAATATCGTGTTATCCAGAGTTTGAGTGACTGGTTTGCCCTGTGCTTGAGCGTATATAATGCGCTCTTCATAAGGAATTTCTCCAAGCAGAGGCATATCCGCGGTTCTTGAATAATCAATCAGCTCGTCTCTAATCGCTTGATTAAGATCAGATTTATTCAAAACGAGAAATGAGGGGATATGAAAAAAATCGGTTACCTGTTTGATTCGTTTCAAATCGTGACGGCCTGATACCGTCGGCTCGCTGACAATGATCGCAGCATCCACACCCTGGCAGGCAGCTGTTACAGGACATCCGATACCGGGAGGACCGTCAATGAGGAGTATGTCTGCATTGCTGTCAGCCGCGTATTTTTTTGCGTCGGTCTTAATTTGGGTAACTAATTTCCCTGAGTTCTCTTCTCCTGGATATAAGAGTGCATGGAAAAGGGTTCCGTATGGCGTCAGCGAGCGGTACCATTCTCCCGATTTTCGCACTACAACATCAATCGCATCTACGGGGCACTGATGCACACAAGACAAACATCCCTCACACATGTTTTCGCTGATGATGTATGAGCCATCTTCTTTTTGTTCTACCGCTTCAAAGCGGCAAACTTCTTCACAACGTCCGCACAATATGCAAAGATCCTGATCGATCACAGCTGTTTTTCCCGCTTTAAAGGAAAACGTTTCCTGCTTTTCGGGTTCAAGCAGCAATTCAAGATTGGCGGCGTCCACGTCAGCGTCGGCGAATACTATTTGCTTTTCGCGTGATGCCAGGTCCGCCAGTGCACCTGACAGGGTGGTTTTCCCTGTGCCTCCTTTTCCGCTGATTACCAATATCTGCTTCATTGTTTAGGCTGCCTTTCTTGGAGTATCCCGCTGATTTTCTTATGCAAACTAGCAAATTGGTCCTTATACTGTGGAAATGCATCCACTAAAAGGTTTCCTCTGGCATATGCTTCTGCGATGGCGCGCGATAGCGGAACTCTCATAAGAATCGGTATATCCTTTTCCGCCGCAAACTGTTCAATAATCTCATCGCCGCGACCGGATTTATTGATCACTATCCCCGAAGGAATTTTAAATTCTTTAAAGATCAATTCTGCGACTAATTTGAGGTCATGCAGCCCAAAGGGCGTTGGTTCTGTCACCAATAATGCGAAATCAGCGCCTCGAAAGCTTTCCACAACCGGACAAGCAGTGCCGGGTGAGGCATCGAGGATGTAGGTGCTGCCTGGCTGCGTATCTTGGGGAATGATCCATTTTTTCAGATCTCTAATGATGGGTGTGGGTGAAGAAAAACCTATTTCCAAGATGCCGTGGGCAAACCTGAGTGAATCGTTGGCTCCTTGCTGTAAAAGCCCGATCATTTCGGATGTTTCGTGAATTGCACCTTCCGGGCAGCTCAATGCGCAACTTCCACAGGCGTGGCAGAGTTCCTTAAAGAAAAGGGTTTTTCCTCCAGCTATCGCGAGGGCATTGGATTCACATACATCCACACAGACACCGTGCCCGGTGCATTGATCATGATTAATGACCGGCAGCAGGCGTTCGACCTTCTTTTCTTTATCAAATGTTGGATGGATGAATAAAGCGGCATTTGGAGCTTCCACGTCGCAGTCAATCAGCCATGTTGTGCTTTCGTTTTCTGCTTTCCTCGCTTGAGCGATTGTTCGGGCGAGGTTGGTGGCGATTGTTGTTTTCCCGGTTCCACCTTTTCCACTTGCAACAGTGATGATCATTTGAGGGGATGCTTAATTCTGAATACCAGCGTGAGCGTCCACGTTGGATTCAAAAAAGCTCTCTAATTTCTTTTCATCATACGCTTTTAGCGTTTCCTCAATACTTCCACCCTGGTACTTGAAGGCGGGTATCTTTGCTGCAGACAGAACATCATGTGCCTTAGGTCCCAGGTTTCCACAGATGACCGCGGCAACCTCTTTATCTATCATCCACTGGGAAGCTTTAATACCAGCACCCCCGGACGCGTTCTGGGCGGGATTTTCTTCGATTGTGAAAACTTTAGTTTCTGGGTCAATCAGCATGTAAAATGGGCAGCGTGCGAAAACGGTGCTTATGCTTGATTCCAAACCTTTATTATCTGATAATGGTATTGCTATTTGCATTGGTTCTTCCTTGATTTATTTATAATTAATTATATGAAACCAGGCGGTAGTTTTTATTATTTTCAACCGCCTGGTTATTATTATTTAGTGCTTATTCTTTGCTCTGGTCTTTATTCAACTGACCACGCACTGCGTCCAATTGTTCCTGAAGCCATGCTTCCTGAGATTTGAGCATGTCCTGCTCCTGTTCCGGTGTTATTGGAGCTGGTGGATATGCGTCTGGGTATGCGCCATATGGCATCGGTCCCGGCATTCCAGCGGCGCGGAACCAATTCCGATGTCCAAGGCGGCCAAATGCGCGCCTGCCGAACATGCCGCGGCCAAAACCACGGCCAAAGCCGCCGCCAAATCCCTGGTTAACAAACCCTGGTACATTATATCCTGCGCAATAGCCTGCGCCTCTTCCTGTTCTCGGCCCCATTCCCTGAGGTCCTGTTTTATTTCCTGCTGGCATAATATTCTCCTTTTAAGAATTTATATTAATTGTTATTTATGTTTAGCGGATACCCATCTATTGGGCCTCCGCCCGAACTTTTTACGGAAAGAGCTTTACCGGGATGACCCGGATCCACTACCATTTCCGCAGTCTCCTGCTCCGCGTCCTGTGCGCGGTCCTTCACCATTTGGTCCTGTTCCATCTCCTGCTGGCATAATTTTCATCTCCTTTACTTTTCGTGAAATTGTCCGCTGCCTTCCTGCATATGCAGGCTATATGCCTGCAGCAATTGGTTGATACGGCTGCGGGTGTTTCGCAGATCTTCTAAATGATATTGAAGGCTGTGATCGCCTTCTGATGTGAGAGTGTATACCCGGCGTGGTGGACCCTGGGTTTTTTTTTCATCCCAGGTGGATTGGATATATCCTTCTGCTTCCATATCGCGCAGCGCGCGGTAGATCAAACTGGGATCAATATCTTCAACGCCAAACGATCTAAGCCGTTCAACCAGATCATACCCATGGGTGGGTCCCTGATGCATAAGGAACAGCAGAGTAGGGCGCAGTAAATTACGCCCGCGCCGCCTGCTTAACCCATGTCTTTGTCTACCTTGTCCTCTCATGGTTGTATTATCCCACACTAAGTGCATAATGTCAATAGGCAAAATAACACTAGAATGGATTAATAAATTCTTCACAGTCATGCTGGTTACCAATGCGGATGATTTGCTAAGGCTGCCAGGTCTGCTGGAAAAGGTTTTCAATTAAACAGACTTACTTTTCGGAAGGGATTTCGCCTTTTTTACTTGGATCATCAACGGTAGATAATGTATGCTGCGGTCATTAATGAGGATCTCGACGTGATGTTCACCCGGCTCCTCAAATTGGCAATTATAAAATCCCAATGGAAGAAACCCTTTTTCTACACGCCCTTTTTCGCTTGTTTTGGCTTTTCTGATTAACTGCATTTTGGCAACCTGTTTTCCAGATGGGGCAGTGATGGAGGCTCCCAGGGTGAAGGTTTCACTACGGTCAGCCATGTATTCAAGCGCGAGGAAGAACTGGGGGTAGCGAAAGGGAAGCTTGGGGGCACGGATAAAGGTGAAGGTGCGGATGATCGACGCGCGCCCGGCGCTGTCGGCGAAGGCATAATCACATAAGAAGGTCCAATTGATGGCTGGCATTTATTTCTCCTATACTATTTAGTATATATCAAGCTTTCAAAATTGAATCTGTATTTATTCATGCCTAAAGGGACAAAATTGCTTATCTCTATCAGTAATTAGAGGTGCCTTGGTTAGTTGGATCTACAAAACAGAAATAATAATAGAAGAAATGACTGAGATCATTTGCTCCTGCCTATCATCAGCCATTTCTTTAATCAAAAATAGGGCATTTCCCCGCGGCTTACTGCGGTGATAGGAATTTTGATGATTTTGTATATTTATTTGTATTTTGATAAACCCATCATACAAAAATACAGGATATATTACAAATCATTGTTAAAAGAAAAAACTGCTCATTTGAGCAGTTTTCAGTCGGGGCGGGCGGATTTGAACCGCCGACCTCACGGGCTTGGAAAATTATCCTAATTTGTATACAAAAAAATACTTATAGTCTCACAAACTCGAACTTTTAACCTAGCGAAAGAAAGCTTTGCTCTTGTAGGATAGCATTTTAATACTTGGGCTCTCGACCAGTCGAATTTTTAAACACTTTCATTATGGATATAAAACGCACGCTTAGTTTAGTTGGCGTCTTTATTGTTATATCTGAGAAAGAGTTACTACAATAACAAATAGAAAGGCTATCGGTCCATACAAATACTTATAATATAATAATCTTGTCGGTTTTTAGCGGGCAAATGTTCATGTGATTAAGTTTAGAAAATTAATCAACATATTATTATCAAAAATAGGAGGGGATTATGCCTCAGCAAAAAGTTCCAGATATAAATTTCGAGTTTTTTGTAATTAGTCAGCTAAAGCCTTTATTTGATGAGGGAAAATTATTTATTAACCCTGAATATCAAAGAGGGGATATTTGGAAAGAACCTCAACAAATCGAATTATTAAAATCCATCATAAATAGTTACTCCATCGGTGTCCTAGTCTTATTTATTAATGATAATAATCAGTTTGAAATCTTGGATGGGCAACAAAGATTAATTACTATAAGAAAATACCTTAATGACGAAATTAATTTAACAAATACTGAAATTGTGAAATATAGCGAGTTAGAACTTAGAGAGAAAACCTTGATTAATGCCTATTCTGTCTATTACTTAAAGCTAAAAAGCCATGACCCAGAAACAAAAGAAGAAGATATTATTCAAACTTTCCTTCGACTACAAGAAGGCATACCACTTAATAAGGCTGAAAAAATAAATGCCCATAGAGGAGAATTTAAAAACACTTTCCGAAAAGCGCGAGATACTTCCCCGCTTTTTAATTTGCTTGGGCCAGAGAAGAGGTTCAGATTAAGGCAACTTGCCGCTGAAATGTTATTAATTGAATTAGAAGGAGATTTTGATAACATGGTTTTTCCGGGATTCGATATAGTATCTTTAATTGCCGGGATAAAAAAATACGAAAAAATAATTAGCAGAAAAAAAACCAGTTTTTATTTTGGTAATTTAGATATTATGCACCGGAGTCTAAATATCATATTAACAGCTTTTAAAGCAAGGGAAGTAATATCCTTTTATTTTCTTATCTCTTATCTTCGAAAAAAAAGAGCGGATAATTCAAACATACTCAATGAAATAGCTGAATTTGCTAAAGAGTTCTTAAAGAATCTTTATAGTTTTTCAATATACGATGATAAACCGCCAAAAGATATGGATGAGGAAATATTCAATATATATAAATCATATAAACAAGAAGCAAAATTTTCAACCTCACCTAAATCTTTGAAAAAAAGATTTCAAATAATTCTTGATGAGTTTAAGCGATTGATGCCTTATATTAAAAAAGATCCTGAAAGGTTTCATGACACAGAACAAAAAAGAATTCTTTATTTTAAACAAAAGGGAAAGTGCTTAGAGTGTGGGAAAAACATGAATTTCAAAATCTCTTCCGCACATCATGGAATTGCACATAGTCGCGGAGGTAAAACCGATGATTTAGCAAATGCAATGTTGTTGCATAAACATTGCCATGAAAGGCTAGAAAAGAGACTAGACAAAATTAAACAGAAACAGGCTGCGGGTTTAAAATTATAAACAAACAACCATTGAAAGAAATTGTTGTAAATAGTTGATGAGAATTTGATTTACTTAAGTTTGAAGGTAATAAGAATATAGCAGGAGAGGTTTGAAATCATATCATGCGGATAATGGCATGATTATAATACCGGTACATTACATTGGATTAATTGCCACATGCTTTATTAATGGATTTGTATCTAGACCAGAGTGTCTATAATCTCTTTAAACAGGATTCTTTTATTTTGATCTAATTTAGCAATTTTGTAAAAGCTCTCCATCTCATCATATGTTTTATACTTTTTAATCTTTTTAATAAAGCTTCTTATGCAGAAATTGCAAACAATTTTTAGTAATTGAACTTCTGATTGGCCTTCCACATTAAAAATACCCCTATGAACTAGTTCATTCCTCCGTTGGGCAGATAAATCTAAGAAATATTTATATGACAATTTTTTATTATTCAATAAACATTGAATTCTACCTACAACTTCTGACATCGGATAACGCTCTGATGAAAGCATTGTTATTGATTCTAAGCATTGCCACAATGAAAGGAACGCATTTGAATTATCTGTTGTGTCAAGGGCAGAGTTATACAACTTAATTGAAGAATTAAGAATTCCATTGATATTAGGTTTATTCCCTTGCAAGTTTTTAATAAAACTCAATATCTCATTTATGGATATTTTCTTTAGATCTTTATTTTCTCTAAGGCTTTGAGTTGATTGATTAAAATAAGGAGCAATTAATTTGCCTTCTGGAGAGAAAATTCCATAATGTCCAACTTTTCTTATCTTTGCCAATGGCTGTGGAATTCCAAATTGAATACTTACATTATCTGATTCATAAAAGTTAAGAATCGATCGTAAAATTTCCGCACTACTCTCAACTCTTCTGAAAGCTGATTCAAACCTTTTATCAAAAACATGAGCTAAAAAGGGTGTGGTCATACTTTTTAAGTAATCTAATTTGAAAGCAGGTTTAACTTCTTTATCAATTTTCTTAAGTAAGGCTTCTATTTGGTATTTTTCACTCATATATTTCCAAGAAAAAACTTTAAATGCAATTTTATTTATTGTAATTTCGGTATCAATGCTAAATATTCCTGAAGAAATATTAATAGGGTATAAAATATGAAATTCTTGGGTTTTTCGTGAATTGAATTTCTTTATTTCTTTTCCTAAAATTTCTAAAAAGTCCTCAACCTTGGTTTCAGAGATGTTCGGGTTTGAAACGAATCCCATAAAAACCAATTGTCTTAATAGATTTTCATCTTCATAACGGTGAATTTTTACCAAATTTGCTAAATTATGTAGTGGAAAAGAAATTCCAAGACCAGTAAAAAAGGAATGCTTCCGCTTAATTTCTTTTTTTAATTCACTAATTGATTTAAGAATTATTTCGGTTTCTTTTTCATCATATTCTATGATTATTCCTGAAGTAGAACGAAATTGTTCCATAATTTACCCTATATATTAATCAGCCTCATTATATAACTTTTTCATACCTTAGGTAATGAAATGCCGTTATCTTTCAAAACATGAATTAAACATCAATTGTAGAATCCAGTTTTGAAGTCATGGCTTTAAATTGAGCTTGAAACGTAAGAATTTTTGTAACAATTTCCCCGCAAATTCCGGCGTGGTCATGGTGTCTATGCTGTGAAGCATTCCAAAAATTTAGAAGAGTTTCAAGCCTATTCTCAAAATATGGGGCATGAAGATCCCGGGACAACTTTCAAGTATTACAGCAAGTTAGCGCGAAATGATATTAGAGATGTTATTCTTAGAAAAAGAATAAAATATTAAGAATTTTTACTAAGGTAATCAAGGTAATCTCTAAATTCTTTTTCTTGAAAACATCCGATAATTATTGCAATTATAGGAATTACTATACTTAATTCTAGCAATATCAGGTTTATGAAACTAAAAACACTTGAATTAGAAAATTCAATCAATCCATATACTACAGAAGAAAGCACAAGGACACCAAATAAATATTTTATTAGAAGGACACCCCTAATTCTATAGGTTCGGTATATGCCTTGTTTATTTCTATTTTGCCCTAATTCCCAAAAATAGTTTTGTTTTAATTTATACTTTTTTTCAATTTCTCGGACACGGTAAAGTTTCATCAGCATCGTTTGATTTTGTCCTAAGAAAATTAAAATCCAAATAGATAAAACAATATTTATCAAAAGTATTATGCCAAATATATAATCCTTACTTTCGGGATTTCTACTTACAACGACCCCGAAAGCTATAAGAACTGCACTAATTAGAATAGAACTAATTTGCCATCCAATAGTATCCGCATGAAGTGCAAAATCTTGTGCTGCTTGATATTCAAATAATTCTGCATTTTCTGAAGGAGCTTGTTTTACAACATGGTCTAGATCGCTATGGGAATTGATTGAACTTTTTATACTCATAATCCCTCCGAACGTATATACAATTATACAATTTTTTACATATTAAAATAAACTAAAAAACCCATATTGTGAAAAAACATTGTCACAAAATGGGTCTTTTTTTGATGTCAAACTGTCGGGGCGGGCGGATTTGAACCGCCGACCTCACGGACCCGAACCGTGCGCGCTATCCGGTCTGCGCTACGCCCCGAACAAACCCGATTATACCTTACCCTGTTTTGTTGCACTATAAACAGTTAGGTTGGACATCGGAAAATGCATATGCTGCTCTGCGGGGTGATAAAATATAGTTTCAACTATTTTTAATCAGGAGCAAAATAACTATTATGAGCGATCAAAATAAAGTGCGTGTAGCGATTGTGGGCGTAGGCAACTGCGCGTCATCATTGGTCCAAGGGGTAGAGTTTTATAAGAACGCGAAAGATGAAGACCGTGTGCCGGGGTTGATGCATGTCAACTTGGGCGGGTATCATGTGCGTGATATTGAGTTTGTCGCGGCGTTCGACGTGGTGGAAGGCAAGGTGGGAGTAGACCTTTCGGAAGCGATTTACGCTTTTCCTAATAACACGTACAAATTCGCGGATGTGCCCAAGATGGGTGTGACAGTTTCGCGCGGGATGACCCATGATGGAATTGGCAAGTATGTGGGGAAGATCGTCAAGAAAGCGTCTGGGCCGACAGATAATGTTGCCCAGATCCTTAAGGATACCAAGGCGGATGTTTTGATCAATTATCTCCCCGTTGGTTCTGAAATGGCGACAAAATGGTACATAGAAAAAGCATTAGAAGCGGGTGTGGGCGTGGTAAACGCTATCCCGGTGTTCATCGCTTCATCTCCATATTGGGCTCCACGTTTTGAGGAGAAAAAGCTGCCCATCATTGGTGACGATATCAAGAGCCAGGTAGGCGCGACTATTTTGCATCGTATGCTGGCGAGTTTATTCACTGACCGCGGCGTGCGAGTGGACCATACGTACCAGCTTAACTATGGGGGGAATACGGATTTTATGAATATGCTGGAACGTGAGCGATTGGAATCCAAGAAGATATCCAAAACAGGTGCCGTAACAAGCATGCTGCCTTATGAATTGAAACAGGAAGATATACATGTTGGCCCGTCGGATTATGTGCCGTGGCTTAAGGACCGTAAATTTTGCGATATCCGCATTGAAGGCACTACCTTTGGGAATGTGCCGCTAAAACTGGATGCTAAATTAGAGGTGTGGGATTCGCCAAATTCAGCCGGCGTAGTGATTGACGCGCTGCGCTGTATCAAGCTGGCACTTGACCGCGGCATTGGCGGACCATTGATCTCACCTTCTTCTTACTTTATGAAAACTCCGCCCAAGCAGTTTAAAGATGAGATTGCACATGAAAAGACAGAAGCGTTCATCCGGGGCGAAGAGGAATAAAAATCGGCATGCAGGAAGACTGCATTTTTTGCCAGATCGTGGCGGGTAAATCATCCGCAGAGATTGTCTATCAGGATGATGAAATGACCGCTTTCTGGGATCAACATCCCGCTGCGCCGATTCATATTCTGGTTGTTCCGAACAAACATATTTCCTCAGTGAATGAGGTGGAAGCGGAAGACGCAGCACTGTTAGGCAGGCTGATACTTAAAGCGCGGGAGATCGCCGAGGGCCAGGGCGTGCGTGATACGGGCTACCGCCTGCTGCTGAATGTCGGGGAGGGGGGCGGGCAGTCTATTTTTCATCTGCACTTGCACCTGTTTGCCGGCGAATATCTGTTGAAGATTCATAGCTGACAAAAGGTTGTTAATGGATCAAAAAAAGGGAAAACGAGCCGCGTGGGTACTGGCAGGGTGCATCTTGCTGTTATCCACGTGTGTACGCCCGGATAAAGGCCCTTCGCCATTTGACGCGCTCAGCGGTGGAGAGCCAAAGGAAAAAATACTCCCAGAGGGGCCGGTGGATGGGCCAGATTTTTTGATCATTCCTGATTCTGAACTGGTTTTCAGCCCAACGACAGTCGGATTTTCTACGGCAGACGTGGTCGCTGCTCAGAATGGCTATCTGGCTGACTACGAAGAGATGATTAATGGCGAGGTTTATAGCGGCGCAGAGATCGTTGAACGAGTTAGCAGGGAATATTCCGTCCATCCGCGTTTGCTGTTGACGCTGCTGGAGATGACGAGTGGATGGGTGCGAAGCAGGGATGGTGATGCGATCATTGCTTTTCCATTGTATTTGACTGAATCCACAGATGCGGTGCTGTTCATCCAGCTTTCCTGGGCGGCAGACACACTCAATCGCGGTTTCTACTCACGCCGGGTTGGCGGGCTGCCTTTGATGTGGACAACGGATGGGGTGGAGATAATTGTTTCTAAAACTGTGAATGACGCGACAGCGGCAGTACAGTATTTTTTGGGGCAACTGATGGGATATTATGATTGGCAGTTCGCAGTAGGGCCGCTTGGTTTATATGCCCAATCTCTGGCGCTGTTTGGTGATCCAAACGGTCACGCCCTGAATGAGCTGCTTCCTGAGAACCTGGTGCAGCCGCAGATGGAACTCCCATTTGGAGAGGGTGAGGGCTGGTTCTACACATCAGGGCCGCATTCCGCCTGGGGGACAGGCGCGGCATGGGCAGCGCTGGACTTTGCGCCGGATGAGGATGGGTATGGATGTTATCAGTGCGTATCTTGGGTGACAGCTGCCGCGGATGGAATAATTACACGCGCCGGAGATGGGATTGTCATGCAGGATTTAGATGGCGACGGTGAAGAAGGCACCGGCTGGACGATCCTGTATATGCACATTGCAGAAGAGGGAAGGGTGGAAGCGGGAAGTTATTTGGAAGAAGGAGATTCAATCGGGCACCCTTCTTGTGCTGGCGGTCCCGCGACTGGCACCCATCTGCACATTGCTCGGCGTTATAACGGTGAATGGATTCCCGCGGACCAGGACATTCCATTCATCTTATCCGGGTGGTTTTCTCAAGGGGATGGGTTAGAATATGATGGCAGACTGATAAAAGAACAAACAGAGATTGAAGCATCTGGCTACCCGACTGATGAACATAAAATTTTCCGGTAAAGTATGGTTACTGATCAGCATTTTCTGCCTGTTGGCAGGATCCTGTACGAATACACAAACTGAAACTGCAGCAGTGGACAAAGAACCCACAGCTGTTGTTACTCTTACATCTACACCTACCGAGGTGTCGATACCGGATGGGTATGTTGAATATTTAACGCAATCAGGTGATACGCTGGCAGCTATTGCAGCGCATTTTGGAGTGGAGATTGCTGAGATTGAAAGCGAAGATACCCTGGATTCAACGCTGCTGATCAACGCGGGTACACGTTTGCTTGTGCGTGATGTGTTAGAAGAAACAACGCCTTCTGATATTCTGTTTCCGGATGCGGCGATAGTTGGCTCTCCTGCAGCAGTGGGTTTTGATGTGCAGGCATTCGCGGATGCTCAGGGTGGACGCTTGAGCACATTCACCGAACAAATGACACGCGGGACGACACCTGCCTCTGAGATCATTTTGCAATTAACGCTTGAGTATTCGATCAATCCACGCATCATACTGGCTGTGATGGAAATGGAAAGCGGTTGGGTGAGAGGAGAGCCAGAAGACGATGACCAGGCGGTTTACCCCTTTGGATATATCCGGAGAGACAGGGGCGGGGTTTATTTTCAGACGGGCTGGGCGATATGGCAGATTTCCGAAGGATATTACGGGTGGCGGGCGGGAACACTGACCGAATTAGTGTTTATTGATGATAGTAGATTGCGCTTGGCACCCTCGCTGAATGCGGGGACGGCTGCTGTCCTTAATTTCTTCGCGCAGATGCACACGCGGGAAGAATGGGAGACGCTGGTGTATGGTGAGGATGGAATTTTCAATACCTATAGCGAGTTGTTTGGTGACCCGTGGGAGCGGGCAGTGGGAATTGAGCCGCTGTTTCCGGCGGGGATCACCCAGCCAGAACTGAACCTGCCTTTTCCGCCGAACGAGAAATGGAACCTGACTGGTGGGCCGCACTCTGCGTGGGGAAAATATGGCCCGCGCGCGGCATTGGATTTCGCGCCCCCGCTATCAGGACCTGGCTGTGGGAACTCTGTCCACTGGACGACAGCGTCCGCGGCTGGGCGCGTGGTGCGTGTGGGGAACGGTGTGGTGGTGCTGGACTTGGACGAGGATGGCTATGAGCAGACTGGCTGGGTGCTGGTGTATATGCATGTTGCTAATACTGACCATGTGGACTTTGGCGCGTATTTGGAAACGGACGACATTATCGGGCACCCATCTTGTGAGGGCCGCGCTTCCGGCATTCATATCCATTTAGCCCGTAAATACAATGGCGAGTGGGTGCTGGCAGACGGAGGCATCCCTTTTGTGTTGTCCGGCTACCGTGCAGCGAATGGTGAAAAGCCCTGTGATTATCCTTACTATGGGTTCTGCGGCGGCACCCTGGATGACGGAGAAAGAACGGTTACTGCTGACCAATATGGCAATTATCTGACCGCCATTTACCGGCCGGAAAGCGACCCGAAGTACCTTGCCACACCGACGCCAAAACCATGACCACTTCAAAATCAAAGAAATTGATCTCAGTGGAATTCCACTGCCATACAATTTATTCGAATGATAGCAGCAATCGTTTGGACGCGCTAATTAGAACCGCACGAGGACGGGGTATTGAGCGTCTGGCGATCACCGACCACAACACGATCGAAGGTGCACTGCGGGCGAAGGAATTGGCACCAGATCTAATAATTGTAGGGGAAGAGGTATTGACTGAACGGGGTGAGCTGATCGCTTATTATGTGCAAGAAGAAATTCCTAAAGGGCTGTCGGTGGCGGAGACGCTGAAGCGGATGAAGGCACAGAATGCGTTCATCAGCATTCCGCACCCTTTTGACCTGCGGAGACACGGATGGCCGCTGGAGGAATTGATTGAGCTGCTTCCTGAGGTGGACGCACTGGAGGTGTTTAACGCGCGCTGTTTGCGGAAGGTGCATAATGAAAAGGCGTTGACGTTTGCGTGGGCGCGAGGCATACCGATGTTGGCGGGGTCGGACGCACACTCACTGGTGGAACTGGGTTTGGCGGTCACACGCCTGCCTGTGTTTAACAATGCGGAAGAACTGCGGGTTGCGATACGAAAAACGGAGATTAGTGGACGGATGTTCTCGGTGGTGGATCATTTCAAAGCTAGCACACTGATTGGGCTTTCGAAGCTTATTAAGGGGAAAAGATTCGCGCGGGGTTAGAAATCCTTGAATAATCAGGGAATTGCGATACAATAGGTGCAACCCTGGGGCGGTGGCGGAATTTGGTAGACGCAGAGGACTTAAAATCC
>CBDAFG010000104.1:0-4443 GCA_965195205.1 uncultured Pelolinea sp.
TTCATTTTGTACAGCAGATAATATGTCTTTAACGACTTTCTGCCGCTCTTTATCGCTTCGAATAACTCCCCTCCCTTTTGCAGCAATTTTTCTGCCTACTTCAAATTGAGGTTTTATCAAAGCGATTACTCGCATTCTAGTTTCTTGTTTACACCAATATTTTACTATCGGGAAAATCCTCTTTAGGGAAATAAAAGAAACATCAATTGTTACCAGCTCAATAGGTTCAGGAAAACCTCTCACATCTTTTACATTTACCCTCTCCATAACAATCACATTCGGATTATTCCGCAAAGAATAATGAAGTTGGCCAAACCCTACATCAACCGTATATACTTTCTCAGCGCCATTTTGTAAAAGGCAATCTGTAAATCCACCTGTCGATGCTCCAACATCCGCACAAATTTTTCCTTCAATATCATTTATTTTAAATTCGGTGATCGCTTTTTCCAGTTTTAGTCCACCTCTAGAAACATACTTAGGTTTGGTCTTAATCACAATATGGCAAGAAGGATCAAATAATTCGGATGATTTATGAACCAGTTGACCATCCACTATTACTTCTCCAGCCATTACTAACCGCTGAGCTTTATTACGGCTTTCAGCCAGGCCAAAATCTGCTATTAGAATGTCAATTCTTCGTTTCTTCATAATTCCTTTGCACTAATTCTAATCGGCAAATGTGATAATATTTTCAAATGCTAACAGATATTATTATTACTTTCCGAATCAAGCAGTGGCTTAAAAATGTTTTTCTCTTTGCTGCCATTGTGTTTGATGGTCAATTGTTTAATATTGATGCATTTTCTCATATATTGGCCGGCTTTCTAATTTTTTGCTTGTTATCAAGTAGTGTTTATACCCTAAATGATGTCTTCGATAAAGAAGTAGACAAACAGCACCCTGTAAAAAGCAAGCGCCCAATAGCATCCGGGAAAATTCCTTTGCGTACGGCCGTCTTTATCGCACTGCTAATGAGTTCCCTAGCTTTTATTGCTGCATACTTCCTTTCCCTTTCCTTTCTTATCCTATGTGGTGTTTATCTTCTAATTAATATTCTCTATTCAAAATGGTTAAAACACATCCCTATTTTAGATGTTATGATCATCGCGGCAGGATTTGTTCTCCGGGTTGCCGCTGGTGTTTCATTGATCAAAGTAGACAGATTTTCCCCCTGGTTATATGTTGTTACCACCCTGCTATCCTTGTTTATTGGATTCGGAAAAAGGCGAGCGGAGCTGGTTCTTTTATCAGAAAACGCTAACCAGCATAGGACTGTTTTTGAGGGGTATTCGATCCCATTCCTTGACCAATTAATCACGATCGTTTCAAGCACAACTGTCGTTTCATACAGTTTATATACTTTTTCTGCACCCAATTTACCTGAAAATCATTCGATGATGCTGACCATACCCTTTGTTCTATATGGAATATTTCGATATCTATATCTCATTCAAATAAAACAATCAGGCGGAGCTCCAGAAGAACTTGTTCTAAAAGATAAACCCCTTCAACTATCTGTGTTTTTCTATGGGATTAGTGTTCTAATGATCTTCTATTTTATTTAAATTTATGCCCGCAATTATCTCAAAAGCCTCGGGGAAGATTATCTTGTTCGGTGAACATGCCGTTGTCTATGGTTATCCTGCTATTGCCGTACCAATAGACACAATCCGAGTAAAAGTGTCAATCCTTCCTGCCATCAACAAGGAGCAATCCACCATTAAGCTTCGTAATATTAATTGGCATGATGATGTTCTTTTCACCGCACTTGACGAAAATGACCCTATTCGTATATCTATAAATAATGTTTTCGCTCTAATCAACACCCCCCCCCCTCATTTTGAGATGACCATTTCTTCATCCATACCGATTGCCGCCGGATTAGGCTCTAGCGCAGCGTTGGCTGTAGCTATAACAAAGGGGATGAGTCAATTTTTAGGCATATATCTATCAAATAACGAAATAAATGCATTAGCCTATAAATCCGAGGAGATCCAACATGGTTCTCCCTCTGGAATTGATAATAGTGTTATCA
This sequence comes from uncultured Pelolinea sp., assembly GCA_965195205.1. Taxonomy (GTDB): domain Bacteria; phylum Chloroflexota; class Anaerolineae; order Anaerolineales; family Anaerolineaceae; genus Pelolinea. Next base: position 2,039 of record CBDAFG010000104.1, read on the forward strand.
CATTTGGTCATCCAATCCTTTATAGTAAAACAAAAAATATTTCTCAAATTGAAATAAAGAATGCAATACACATCATCCTGGCGGATTCAGGAAAACGTACATTAACCAGAGATGTAGTAGCCCTTGTGAAAATAAACCTGGAAAAGAAGCCGGATTTCATCAAACCAATTCTGGCTGAAATTGGAGGTTTAGTTGAGGAAGCCGCCGAAGCATTACTTTGCGGCAAATTAAAGATAATCGGCAGCTTAATGGTTCGCAATCACATTGCTTTAAAAAAATTAGGGGTTTCCTCAATTGAGCTTGACCAATTGGTTGAATCCGCTTTAAAAAATGGCGCATTGGGAGCCAAATTATGTGGAGGAGGAAAGGGCGGATACATGGTCGCTGTTTGCGAACCTGCGTCCTGCGAAAAAGTTAGTTTAGGTTTAGTTGCAGACGGAGCAACACATATAATATCCACTACGATCGTTGGTTCAAATAAAGGTAATTGATTTATGTTGATATTCCTAAAACTTGGTGGATCCCTAATTACTAATAAAGACATCCCCTTTTCTGCAAGAAAAGAAACTTTAAAACGTTTGGGAGCTGAGATCGCAAAATCGATTGACATGTTCCCAGAGTTGGAATTACTTATCGGTCATGGATCTGGGTCTTTTGGGCACTCAGCCGCCGCACAATTTGGGACGCGAGCTGGCATCCGTTCAGCGGAAGATTGGCTTGGATTCCAGAAAGTATGGTTGGCCGCACATCAATTGAACCAAATTGTGATTAATGAATTTCTTAACATAGGTTTGCCTATCATTTCTCTGCCAGTTTCCGCATCCCTTGTTTCAAAAAACAATAAAGTTTACCAGTGGAATACTCATTCAATTATTTCAAGCTTAGAAAACCACCTCCTTCCAATAGTGTTCGGGGATGTGGTTATCGATAGGGAATTAGGAGCAACAATTTTTTCTACAGAAGAATTGTTCTCATACTTAGTCACTATTTTGCATCCAAACCGTATTCTATTAGCTGGGAAAGAAAACGGAGTGTATTCAGATTATCCGCATAATCAAGATTTAATCCCGCTGATCACCCCAGATTCTTACCCGTCGATATCAAATAAAATAAATGCTTCCGCATCAATAGATGTAACCGGAGGAATGGCCTCAAAAGTGAGAAACATGCTAAATTTAATCACAATTGAGAAAAATTTATCTATTGACATTTTTTCCGGTGAAGGAGGAGACAATCTCACCAAAGTCATATCCGGCGAAATAATTGGGACTAGACTTTCTCGCTGATCACTCAAAATCCAAAAAATCTTATATAGTACAATCTATCAATCGAGGGCTTTATAACTATTATGTATGATCCTATTTTTTTAACTGAAGAAGGAATACAAAAGATCAAAGAAGAACTTAAAGAATTAAAAGGGCCTGTCCGCGCCGAATTAGCTGCCAGATTAAGGTCGGCCATTGAAATGGGAGACCTATCTGAGAATGCTGACTATATTAAAGCAAAGGAAGACCAAGGGTTCACAGAAGGTAAAATCCAAGAATTAGAAGAAACCCTTAAACGATCAGAAGTAATTGACCAGCTAAATAATTCCTCTGATACGGTTCAAATTGGATCAAGTGTGGTGGTAAAAGAAGAAGGATACGAACAAGAGCTCATTCACATTGTTGGATCTAAAGAAGCCAGTCCAGATTCGGGTAAATTATCCTACGAATCTCCTATCGGAAGCGCTCTTCTTGGACATAAAATTAGTGACATTGTACGTGTTAAAACACCAGGGGGCGGAATCAATTTCAAGATCATCGAAATTAAATAAAAGAAACCCGGCTTACCCGGGTTTCTTTTAATATGTATTATTATTTTGGCCAAACAGACACTTCAAGTGTAAGTCGTGAAAAATAACTATTTTCAGGTAAAGGCCCGCGAGCATATACCATATCAATCACATGGGCTTCTAATTGTAGAGATTCAGTTTCCATTAAGAAACGCATACCTGGCTCAATTAATATTGGTTCTCCTTTAGAAAGAAGCCTTTGCCGCAAAGCAGAATCATTATTCGCGTGCTCACTCATTAGCACTTTAGTAACAGTCTGAATATCATTCTTGTCGAACAACCAAACCTCAAGCGCTGTTACTTTTTTAGGATCACCTACACCAATAGTTTCAGCAATTCCAACACCACATTCTCCTAAAAACTCACCATTCACAGAGTCTATGCTAAATGAATCGTCATATAAATCGTCACCCTGGCGATAGGTTGTCATAAATTGCGCTAACGGGGAATCTTTAATAGATTTTTCTTTTTTCTGTTTTGCCTGCTCCTCAACATTATTTTTTGGAATCACAAATTTTGCAGCTTTAATTTTTCTTCCACCACTTTCACCTTTATTTTTTCTAATCATCAG
>CBDAFG010000105.1:0-4611 GCA_965195205.1 uncultured Pelolinea sp.
GAATATTACAATTACCTAAGGTTGCACTCAAGTATCGGTTATAAGACACCTATGGAAGTCCTTGAGCAGGCTTTGTTTCATCACAGGAGACCACACTATATATCTTGCTAAGTGGTACTAAAAATGGGGTGCACCTCAAAAACACAGCGCAAGCTTTAGCCGATGCAGTTGCGGAATTACCGACCAAAGTTCCCTTGTTGATGCCCGCTGAACCACCCGAGCCGGAGCGCACACTCAAAGACTTCGATTCGAGCATTCGGGCATCCGAAAACCGCGCGGTCTCTGGTGATAGATTCCTAGACAGCATGTACGAAAGGCCCTTTACGTCTCAGGAGATGATCTATCAGCCAGATTTGGATATCTATACCGTCGATATTTCAAGCGATGAAGATTTCTTTTATTTCACCATCACTTTGTATGGGATGAACCCGGTTGAGTGGGGGCTGAACGGCATGTATGGGATCGAATTCGACCGCACCAAGACCGGACGGGGCGACTTGATCGTGTGGGTTGAAGACCCGGGGGAAGATTGGTCTGTGGATAATGTAACGGTTTACACAGATAGTGATCGTGACGTAGGCGGACCTCAGCCGATCGTAGCCGATGCGGGATTTGAGGGCGATGGATATGACACAACTGTGGAACTGGAGGGTGACAAGGTTGCCTTTGCCCGCATTTCACCAGATGACTCGGTAGCCGTCCAGATCGCTGTCAGCCGTGATCTGCTTGAAAATCCAGCAGAATTCCTGTGGGGCGCGTGGGCAGACAACGGCCTGAGGAACGCAACCATGCTTGACCACAACGACACGATGGGCCCCAGCGAAGCCGGCTCGCCCATCAACACCGATGATAACTACCCCTTGAACGCGCTTTACAACCTGGACAACACCTGCCGCCTGCCGTATGGCTTTGAGCAAATGGGCACGTATATCCCCGGAATGTGCATCTCGTTACCTCCTGGTCCTGAACCAGCATCCGGACAGCCACGAACAGTATGTACTTGTTTAAGGTGGAATTTTTCTACAAATCCACCAACCTGTACACTATGGGACTGTAATTAGGTTAGTAATTTGTTCTAGTAAATAGGCGGTAAGTCACCGCCTATTTTTTAATCATCATAATTTTTCTGATTGGTAATTGAATAAACGTCAATTAATTTCTTCAATAAATCTGTATAATAATATTGGGTTTGTAAAAAACAAAATGAAAAAGTTACTGTTGCTCTTATTATTGCTAACCACACTGACGGCATGCCAACCGGCACAGGCTGTTCTTACCACGCCGTCAATCACTACTCAACCGGTAGGACAAAAACCAACTTACCCATCCACTGCCAGTCCGATACCCCCAGCTGACACATCCGAACCAGCCAACACATTAGATATCTCAGGGTATAAGGTATTAGCAGGAGATGGTGTTACTGGATTAAGACCCGTGGCGGTGAATGACGAGATCATTTATTTAGCAGACCAATCTTTTGATATCCTATTTATGATCAGCAGCGAAATGATTTTTGAGTTAATTCCGCCTTTTAATGAACTTTACATATTGAAAGAGATCAAAAACTTGAATACGATACGCAAAGCGCTGTACCCCCAGGCGCTCATGGGAGAATTTGTTGATAGAAATGAAGTAAATCGGGCCGGTTGCAATGTTCCCCTCGGCATCACAACCGGGGATGAAGTTCTGTGCGGCTTCAATATTATTTTTAAGAACTCAGAGGTTTCTGTGATTGTTTTAGGCACAACTTTGAGAGATGGGGTGAATACCCCTGTTGAGGAAAGTGATGGGGGGTGAAATACCACCCCCCTCTCTTTAAACCAAATACTCCCAACATCCCAACCATTTATCAACTGGGTACCAAACGATCCCTAAGATAGTATAATAACCAGCGCAATTTAGAAAATTAACAACAGGTTTTTATATCGATACCCGCAGGTATAGGAATAAAAGCGCTAGAACCTATTCTATCGGGTCATGCCCTCGTAGCGCAATTGGATAGCGCATCGGACTTCTAATCCGGTGGTTGTGGGTTCGAGTCCCGCCGAGGGCGCCTTTTCTTTCAATCAGCAAATCTTTACGCCTGATCCTCTCCAACAAACGGCTTTTTGCCAATTTGTCTTTAATAAAACATATATAATTTTGCGTTAAAATAAGTGTGGAACGTTTTGTTAGGAATTGTGAGGCAAAAAATGGATCAGGTATATAAAAAACAAGTTTTTGTGATAAAGCAAATTAAAGACTTTAATACGAAACAGTGCTATCATGTGTGGCATCCCGCTGCAGATCTATTTGAAACAAAAGATGAATTCGTTGTCACGTTGGAAATTGGCGGTATGGAAGGTAAGGATTTTTCAATTAATTATTACAAAGGTGTCTTATCAATTAATGGATATCGTGCAGGAGAAGAAAAAGAAGGTTCCTATCATAGAATGGAGATCCCATCTGGTGATTTCTCAAACTCTGTCAAAATACCTGGAGAAATTATTGTGAAATCTATCCAGGCAGTTTACGAAAATGGGTTTCTTACCATCACTCTGCCCAAAATAAAACCAATTCGCGTGGAAATAGCCGAGGAATAAGGAAAACTATATGCCGGCAAAAAAATGGGATATTGACATACAAGAAATCATGCAGTGGATGATCATGGGAGAGCAGGAGTTTGCCCAGATGGTGATCGATTTTGAGTTTGAGGAAAACTACAAGCTGGATTCACTTTCGGAAAAAGATAAGTCACTCTCTGATCCACCTACCAAAGATTCCGAAATTCCGAAGATCTTACCCATCCTGCCCCTTCGCGGACTGGTTGTTTTTCCACAGACAGCCGTTCCTTTAACAATCGGGCAGCCCCGGTCAATTAAATTAGTGGATGAAGTTGCCACAGGCCATAGATGGATCGGCCTGGTGACATCACGAAAACCCGACCTCGAAAGGCCAAATTCATCTGATCTGTACCAATATGGGACCGCAGCAATTATTCACAGATTGTTTCGCGCTCCAGATGGGACGATCCGTTTGCTAGTCCAGGGAGTCTCACGGTTTAAGATAAAAAAATTCATCGGTGAAGAACCATACATCACCGCGGAAGTCCTCATCCAAAAAGAGAAAGAAGAAACCGGGTTAGAAGTTGAGGCATTAACTCGTAATGTGAGAGACCAATTTATTCATATTTCTGAGTTAATCCCTTCAATCCCGAGAGAATTGGTTGCAACTATCAACGGTTTGAGTGATCCTCTGCAAACCGTTTATAACGTTGCCAATCTCCAGAAAATGGATATTGAAACCGCACAGAATTTACTCGAGCTTGACTCAGTAATTGATAAACTGCACCTCCTGGTTGCTTTATTAGCAAAAGAAACTGAGGTTTTAGATCTTGGCAAGAAAATACAAAATGAAGCGCGCGAAGAAATTGACAAAGTCCAGCGGGATTATTTTCTCAGGGAGCAATTAAAAGCCATTCAAAAAGAGCTGGGGGAGGAAGATGCCCAGTCCGTTGAAATAAAAGAATTTATTAAGCGCATTAAAAAGTCTAAGATGCCTCCAGAACCTCTTAAACAGGCGAAAAGAGAATTGGATCGGCTGCGGAGATTGCCCACCGCGGCGGCGGAATATGGGGTTATTCGAACCTATTTAGACTGGCTGGTTTCCCTTCCCTGGGCATCAAATTCAAAAGATAATTTGGACATCATCAATGCCCGCCAGGTCCTCGATAGAGACCATTATGGCCTGGATGAAGTAAAAGATAGAATTATTGAATTTTTAGCGGTTCGTAAATTAAAATTGGAGCGAGCGGGGGAATTTACCAAGTCCGCAGATGATATTCGAAAAGTCAGAGAAGGTGTGATCCTGTGCTTTATCGGTCCTCCCGGTGTTGGAAAAACATCATTAGGTCAATCCATCGCAAAAGCGTTAAATCGCAAATTCATACGCACATCTTTGGGCGGAATCAGAGATGAAGCGGAAGTTAGAGGGCACAGGCGCACCTATATTGGCGCCATGCCCGGCCGCATTCTCCAATCGTTAAGACGGATAGATTCAAATAATCCGGTTTTCATGCTTGATGAGATCGACAAATTGGGCAATGATTATCGAGGGGATCCATCCTCCGCTTTATTAGAAGTACTTGATCCAGAGCAAAATTCTGAATTCAGGGATAATTACCTTGAAGTGGCCTATGACCTTTCTCAAATCATGTTCATCACCACAGCAAACCAGCTTGATTCAATACCGACTCCTCTCCTTGACAGGATGGAGGTAATTGAAATTTCAGGGTATACGGAAAACGAAAAAGTCCATATTGCCCAGGGTTTTTTGGTTCCCAGACAATTGAAAGAAAATGGGTTGAGAGAGAAAGAGCTGAAGTTTAAAGATGAAGCGATTACAGAAATAATCCGCTCGTTCACGCGTGAATCCGGAGTCAGGAATTTGGAAAGAAACATTGGCGCTATTTGCCGAAAAGTGGTCACACTCCGTGAAAAATCAAAAAAACGGATTCGTGTTATCTCCAAAAAATATGTCACTGAATTGCTTGGCCGTCCAAAAATTAAACCATTTGAGGAAATTGTAAAAAGAACCTCTGTCCCGGGTGTCGCTACCGGGTTAGCGTGGACA
>CBDAFG010000106.1:0-6872 GCA_965195205.1 uncultured Pelolinea sp.
GTGTTTGCAAGCAGAATAGCGGCTTCATCATCCAGATTATGCGCAGTAGTAAGTACATTGTATTTACCGTCTAAAGCGAATCGGTTCATAATGTGTCTTTTTATCAGTCCGCACAATGAGCATGGCTTATCCCTTCCGCGTCGGGTTCTGATAGATATTTCAGGGATGGATTCCCCATGATCTTTTTTTATATCAGCAATATGCAGTGTTAAACTACGTTTATCTGCGAATTCTTGAGCGAATTTCATTGAACGGTTTGAATATGTGATCTCTGAGTTAATTCCTAAATTTATATAAAGACCTTCAGTATGAAACCCTAATTTCCATAGAATATCCCATAATGCTAATGAATCTTTGCCCCCAGAAACGGCCACTAAGATGCGGTCATGTTCAGAGAACATCCCATATTTTTTTATGGTTTTTTGGATCTGAGCAGGAAGCCATTCAAGATAATGCTGCTTGCATAACGACAGCCGATGTTGGCGCATATTGATCACGGCTTTTTCTCCGCATTTCCTGCACCGCATAATTATCCTCCCGAGATAACAGGGATCAGTTCTATGAGGTCGCCTGTTTTGACCATTACATCATCAGTAATCAATTCACCGGCCCGCACAGCCAGATGGCCGGAAACCGAGATATTTTTCTCTTTCATAGCTTTCCGAAGTGGGATGTTTGAGCGGCACACGATGTTTTTCCCGCGCAGTAAAAGCGTTGCGTTTGTTTTATCCATTGCTGATATATTTTATCCTGAGTTTTTCAATGCACAGTCTTATAATTAATTATTCATGTATCTAAAGGTAAATGAAAAACACGTATAATCACTAAAGTCGGATTTTTGGAGATGGATGGTCAAAAAAGATTTTATCGGGGATGTTTTATTCAACACTTATTTGGGGATTACCTGCTTTTTTTATAGCGCTATCTTTGCTGGCTCTGTTTTAGGTGTTGCTGGTTTATATGAACCTGTTTATGTATTTCCGCTTGTGTTTATTTCTACACTGATCTTGTTTATAGTTCTTAGCCGAGATAACACGGTAGTCGGGCATCAAATTTTGCAGAGAAACTATCTGAATAGATGGGCAATTTCCGAGTATATTGTATATGCGATTACGATATTAATAATTGTCCTATTAATCTTAATCCCTGTCGTGCGTTGGCCAGAATCAATTGCTGGAGACTGGTTTCCCTGGGATGCCGGTAAATATCACTTTCCCAAAGCAGTTGAAATGGTCCGCAGCGGTTCAGCGAATGACATGACAATTGCTTATGGTGAATATCCCTTTGGTTATGAATCCTTGCTGTCATTTTCCCTGTTGGTTTCAGGAAATGCAAATTTATTCGGATGGATGCATGCACTGATTGATCTATTTTTTATTTTATCTTTCTGGCTGCTTGCAAAGCGTTATACACAAATACGATCGTCTTTTTTACTTTTGCTAACCACATTGGTTATTCTTGGTAATTTCTTTTTTAAATTCTTGAATCTTTGGCGAGTCTTTCAGATGGAAATGGTTACAGTGGGAAAAAATGACCTGTTGTTGGCTGCTTCAATATTGTCTATATTGTTTTTCTATCCCTATCCCAAGACCGATAAATTTGATGGGTGGGCTATGATTCCTACTGGTATTGCGGGGATGATTGCCCTATCTGTTAAACCCAATGCGGCCTACGTTCTGGCGCCCTTGTGGATACTGCTTGGTGGAAAGATGGTTTGGAAGGCTTTAAAAAATTGGGTAAGAGAATCAAAATCTAATCTAATGCTCTATTTAATTTCATCATCGTTGATGATTCCCGGTGTGATTTGGATATTGAGGAACCTGGTTTTGAACGGTAAAATATTTTCTGATTATGTGCTTGAAGCTTCAAAATGGAGCATTGCTTCCAATGTAACCAACCCCTATTTTTATAGGTACATTCCAAAGAATTTGTATTTGATCATTGGGTTAGTGTTGATGATGGTTTTGGTTGGTATCAAGAAGTACCCCCAGTATCGCTGGCATGCAGGAATACTTCTGTTGTTAGTGATCGGCTTTGTTTTCACCCCTGTGACAGCTTTTTTTCTCAGAACAGATATTCCTGCAGTGATCAACTGGCGATTCGGGCAAGCAATGCTGGCATATGTCTTTATAATTCTGCTTCTCTTGGCTAATGATCTTCTGAGAAAAATCAACTTCGACAGCAAAATAAGAAAAATGGCAGATTATATAACCGCACCATTCCTGTTTCTGGTTGCTATAGGGGTGATCTGGTCGCAGGCGTGGGTTTTGGAAAGAAAACCTGAAAACGCGATCATTCTAAGGGATCAGTTCAGAGAATCTGTGGGAGTAGATGGTTACCATAGTGCGTACGAATATATACAAAAGAATGTACGCAATTCTACTGTGTGGGTTGAAAATGGACTGCCGTATTATGTGTATGATACGGGATATACAAATACCGTTTCACGAAAAAATAGCGCGAATTATATAGTGGTGATCAAGACGGATTGGTTTGGAGAAGGGGGCGTAGATCTCCCCACATATTTTAACCCAGAAGAATGGCAAAACCATTACTCGGTTGTGTATGAGGATCCACAGGGGATCGTGTTTGCCTTGAAAGATTAGGTAGCAATTACTTTTAAACAGATCCTGAGATAATCACTTATCAACAAAACAATATATTTAACGGGAAAATAAGATTTGAAGTTCCAATAATTATTATTATATATAGAATTAACGAACCTTTTATAACAATTAGAAAGAAATATCCTGGAAACCTAATAACCACTCAGGGGGTTATTTGATTGATCTTCTCTATAAATGCTTTTACCCAATCTAATTCAGTTTTAATCTGTGTAAGACTGAGGTCAAACATGGCTGAAGCGTTCCAAGGGAGGTCACCCCCGTGATTTGTGAGTTTTTCCGATACTTGTCGGTATTTCTGTTCGAGTTCTTTCACGTATTTCTCAAGGGCGGGGATTATCTGATTTCTTTCCATATGAAGAAGGTTTGATAAACCTAATTGAAAATTGCTATTGCTTCTGCGGGGGTTGGAGAGAGCATTGATCACAGCTTTTTTCCAGGCGCTCCTGCCTGTGGTTGTAAACGAATAGATCTGCCTTGCGGGTCCTTTTCCTTCTCCATGTTCGAGGACACTATCCAGCCAATCGATTTTTTTTAATTTTTCGAGGATATAGTAGATTGAAGAAAAGCCAATATTTGTCCAATCGCGCATGCCGCGTTCTTCAATAATTTGCTCGATCTGGTATCCATGCATTGGCTTTTCTGCTAAAAGGCTCATGACTGCTAATTCCGCATCAGTGACTGTTTTTTGTGGCATATCTTAAGCTGGCTTAATAGGTTGACGAATGATCGTTTTTAGATTCTCGGGTGCTGTACGGAGAGGGGAATTAAAATAAATTTCATGGTGTTTTCCAACTCGCTGATATCCTTCTGATTCAATATGTGTATGTAATTTATTGATTGTTTCACGCTCCCCCTCACCATAAGGTCCCAGGTGAAATATCTGCATGCATAATCCTTCTTGATAAGTCTCAAACCGTACATCATCCAGTTTCGAAAGCTCTTTCTTTTGTTTCACGGATGCAATTATCGTTTTATATAAATCTTCTGAGATGTATTCCGGCTGCATGATCATCATACGCCACAGCCAGTTAGACTTGTTCTCAAGGTTAAATAAAGCCATATCTTCAGCCCACCAGAGCCCTTCCAACGGCATCACTTTATAATCGACTGCCAGTGGGCCTTTTTTAATGGCGAATTTCAGCTTGTATGCGGTGGAGTATAACGCGCTTAATGCTTCTGAATAATCAGGGTTGTTGTTTGGATCACCTATTCCATCTATCACCAGGAATTTGAGGGGAGGGACATCCACAAGGTTGATCTTGTTCTTAGGCTGTTTATATAAATAACTAAACTCTTTGGCGTGATTGATCTTTTTCATAGTTACACCTTATTGCGTTGCTATTATATACTAGTAATAGAATAGCATATAAAAAAGGATTATGTAAAGAGGTTTTTTGGGTGAAACTTGTTATTTTGATTTGGCAGAGATGAGCGATTCTTTTTCGGATTTCGTCAAGAAAGCACATTCAAGAGCATTTTTCTGGGATTGATGAATCTCTTCTGCTGATAAACCCGCTTTCACTGCCGCTGTGCTGTATTCATAGTTGATATCAATAGCGCTGATCCCGGGATCATCAGTACTGAGGCTGGCTTTGATTCCCGATTGTAAGAATGTCTTGATCGGGTGGTTGGCATAATCGGGCACAGTGTTTGTTTGGACATTGCTGGTCAGATTAGATTCTATACCAATCTGGTTAGAAGAGATATAATCCATTAATGTGGGATCCAGAACCGCGGATACCGCATGACCAATTCGCTCTGCCCCGAGCATATTAATCGCTTGCCAAATTGATTCCGGGCCTGCTGATTCACCTGCGTGCGGGCATGAGTGCCAGCCGACGTTTCGAGCGATTTGGAAATGTTCAACGAAAAGTTCGCCGGGATAATTAACCTCATCTCCTGCAAGGTCCAATGCTGTGATGTGATCTTTTTGTGTGAGGAGCGCGTCTAATTCCTTAAAACATATTTCAGGGCCGTATGTGCGGCTGATGATGCCGATCAGATTTACACTGACGGGATGATCTTCTCTGCCGCGCTGAATTCCATCGACGACAGCTTCTGTGACCCCCGCAGGATCCAGATGATGGGCTTCTGCCATGAACCACGGGGAGAAACGAAGTTCGATATGGTCAACACCTTCATTTTTTGCATCCTCCACATTTTCATATGCGATACGGCTGCAGGTATCATAGTCGATCATTATTAATGTGAGCCACTTAAACTTTTCGAAGAAACTGAGAACGCTGGGTTTTGGTTCTGTGACTTGCACAAATGGACGTAATTCTTCAAGAGTATTCCCGGGGAGATCCATTTTGTTTTTTAATCCGATCTCGAGGATTGTTTTCAGACGGACACTGCCATCTAAGTGGCGGTGCAGTTCGACTAATGGAAAAGCAGGGTCAATGGTGCTCACAGATCATGTTCCGGTGGAAGTGTATCTGCATCCTGTCCCAGTTCCAATGATCGCTGATATGCTGCCCATATTGCGCGCGAGATAGCGGTTCTGAAGCCAGCTTTTTCCAGGTAATAGAGCGCTTCTGCAGAGGTGCCGCCTGGTGATGTTACCTGGTTTCTCAGAGAGGCAACATGTCTGGATTCCAAGCCGTTTTTATCGTAATAATCGACTGAACCGCGCAAAGTTTCAGTTACTAATTTTTCAGCAATGCGGCGAGAAAAGCCAAGATGAACGCCGGCATCTATCATTGCTTCCATGAAGAGATATACATACGCTGGCCCTGTACCGGAAAGGGCGGTTGCTTTATCCAGGTAATCTTCTTCTTCAACGAAAATCTCGTGTCCAAAAGAACTCAGGATAGCACGAGCAATTGTTTTCTGATTTTCGTCAACTTCTGATGAACAGCACCATACTGTAATCCCTTCCCCAATTTGGGCAGGGGTATTAGGCATGGAGCGGACGATTTTGTTGTGTTTCAATATGTGGGAGATCTTAGCAATTGATGCGCCAGCTATGATAGAAAGAACCAGCGTGCCTTTCTTCACGGAACCTTGTAATCCCTCTAAAACTTTTTCCAACCGCTGTGGTTTTACGGAAAGGATTACTACATCCGCAAGAGCAGCAGCTTTATTGTTATCTGAGAAGGGTTGGATGCCATATCTGTCCTTTAACTCTTGGTTCCGATCTTCAAGGGGCCCAGACGTGAGAATATTGGAAGGTTTTGTAAGTTTGTTCTTGATAATGCCTGAGAGCATTGCCTCTGCCATTACACCAGGTCCAATGAATGCAATTTTTATATCTTTGAGCATATCTACAATCTCCTGATTTTCGTGATTATAAAAATGTATTTTAATTGTATATCATAAGATGAACAATATTAGTCAATTATTTTTTTCTGAATGCATACTAACAAAGCAGAAAGGGCTGCGTCTGGTTCCGCATGGCTTTCGGCAAGAATTTGAATTAATGCTTGATCGTTAATCAAATCAATAAGGGGGATGGGTTTCAAATGATCCCCAATTGCTTTTCGGGGAAGAATACCAATTGCTTTTTCTTCCAGGGATAGTGCCTGCTTAAGTAAAGATGGATTTGGCGCAATGGAAAGGTTGGGGGATAGAACATCCATCTTAAATGCGGATCGAAATGCTTGCTTTAAAAATGATTCTTCAGGATAACTCCATACATGAAACTTTTCATCAAGGGCGATATCTATTTCTTCATTAATGACACATTCAGCACAATTTTCGGCTAGATCGTTAACCGTTGATATATGTCCCTTATATATCCCTTGCAGTGTGTTTAACGTTAGATTTATTATCGGGTTTTCTTTGTGTGCTGCTGGTACAAGATAATCATTCCCAAGTTGATATATGTATGGCGAGGCTAAGGATAGTTCACCATAGGAAATGTAGATATCACTACCGGAAGGATATGTATCTTTATCCGATTGATTGAGTAAGATGGTTGTACCCGGTATCTTTTCACTGCACTCATTAATGATTGGGGTCATCCATTGGATAGAGGAAGAATAAGACACATGGTATGAATCTCTTACCGCTTTGATTTCATAATTGTTTAAAGTGGAAGAGTTTACTGATGACAAAATGAGAGTACCGCTTCCTAAGATCAGGCAATATATCGCAAACGGCACAAGAGAATGGTTAGTAATATATCCCAGCAGCCATCGTATGGTGAAAAACCCAACAATTCCTGCGGTAACGAATCCAACAGCCATCACTGGCAGGAATTGTTGGGTTTTTCACCATACGATGGCTGCTGGATTCGTATGG
>CBDAFG010000107.1:0-7814 GCA_965195205.1 uncultured Pelolinea sp.
AAGTTCAGAAATCTTTCCCGGTTTGCTGAGAATTTCAGCAGGGATATTGATCTTACCCAGATCATGAACGATGCCGGCCATCCGAACACCTTCAATTTGTTCACTAGTAAGTTTCATCTCTCTTGCTATGGAAGCAGCCAGATCAGCCACGCGTGTCTGGTGCCCGGCGGTATAGGGGTCGCGCGCTTCAACGGTGGCCGCGATGGTGTGGATCGTGCCCTCTACCGTTTTCCTCAAGTCCTGTAATAATCCGATCTTGTTCCATGCGGAAGATAATTGGTCAGCGAAGGCGGTGATAATTGGTGTATCTTCCTGGGTCAGATTATCCGACTGCACTGAGAACACGCCGATGACCTTGTCTTCGTCTATCAGCGGGGTTGTGATGCTTGTCTGGGCATGTATGATTTTTGTAATTTGAGCAGAGAACTTTTTGATAGACCTGGGTAATATCTGCCGCAATATCTGCTCTGATTTATCTCTAAAGAGAGCCTTTTTCTCCTTGATTACTTTCCTGAACATATCAACCGCATCGACAGGGAAGGAAAAATCCTGGTAATCAACCCCAGTCAACCTCTCAGCCATATCTAATAACGCGGACTCGAAACTTACATATTTTACAATCAACTCACCCTGTGCCTCATCAAGTGGTAAAAGGACGCAGGAGATATCGACCTGTTTGAGCTCTTCGGCGATCACACTGAAAATTTCCTCGTGTGTTTGGGCAGTTCCCATGGCAACAGCTGCCTGGTTGAGTGCGTTCAGCAGCTGCTCCGCGCGCTTACGCTCTGTGATATCTTCTCCAGAGCTTAATAAACCAATGATGTGCTCTTTTTCGTTCCTTAGAACCGTGTTATACCAGGCGATGATCCGCTCCTGTCCGGATTTGGTCAGAATTGGGTTTTCATAATATTCAACTAAATCAACCTCTCCCTTTATTATTTTCCTGAAAACTCCCTTGACCTCTTTTATATGCCGTTCCGGCAGGCAGGTGTCAAACCAGTTCCTGCCAATCAGTTCATCTTCCTCATAGCCCAGGATCTGGCAGCCTTTCTGATTGATGAGGGTGATCTCGCCTTTTGTATTGAGTGCTACAAGCGCAACTCCGGCGATATCTAGATATTTCTGGGCTTTCTCCTGCTCTTGCTTCAGCGCCTCCTCCGCTTCTATCATTCTAGTTATATCCTGGCCGAAAGACTGAATGTTGATCATCTGACCTTTATCATTGAAAAGTGCACGGTCCACCCAGCGCATCCAGCGTATTTCACCATCATGTCTTATAACCTTGTTCTCGATTGTTTGCATCGGTGACTCTTCTGTGAGTGAAGCGAGATTCAACATAACAGATTCTCTTTCTTCCTCAGGGATTGCAGATTGTATGTTTGTACCGATCAGTTCATCGTGTTTTTTCCCGAAAAATCTACCGTATTCCTGATTCACAAATGTGATCGTCCCGTCAGGGGTGAACCTGTCAATTAACCCTGGTGAATCTTCGACAACCGAGTGATACTGTTCTTCGCTTTGACGCACATATTCAAGCAGGCGCGCGTTCTCGATCATCCCAGCCAATTGATTTCCGATCGATTCCAAAAAGTCGAGGTTCTTCTGTGAGAAAGCGTCTGTCCTGGTCAGGTTATCGGCATAGACAATGCCAACAACATGCTCTTTATAAATGAGCGGAACAGCAATTTGTGATACTATATTATTAGTGCTGGGTTTATCTATCAGCTTGAAATCGGGATCCTCGGATACATTATTAATACAAGCTGGTTTCTTGGTTCGAAAGATTCTTCCGACCTGGTTGCCATCAACTTCAAATTCAATTCCTTTGACATCGCTGTCATTATAGCCAGCCCAGGCCCGAATACTTGATACTTTTCTTTCTTCGTCATAAAGAAAGATCGAGGAAGCTTCAGCGCGAGGAATAATCTCCACGATCTGATTCGCGATGAAAAACAGCAGGTCATCCAGGCTGGTCTCAGCACTTGCCTGGCGGCTCAGGTTCAGCAGCAGGTCTTTTTCTTGTTGTGCTTGCACTCGACCGGTGATGTCTTCTCCTGAACTCAATGACCCAAACCTGTGTTTATCCTCATCGTCCCACTCCCACAAGGGTGTGCTGTGCCAGTCGATGATGCGTTCTTCTCCCGATTTGGTTATTACGGTTTGTTTCCAATGATCCCCCCATCCTTCCTCCCCGTCTATGAACTCATTAAATATTTTCTTCGCTTGCACCCTGTCCGCTGTGGGTACACAGGTGTCAAACCAGTTCTTTCCAGTTAGTTCTTCGATCTGGTATCCCAGGATGCTGGCTCCCTTTTGGTTCACCAGGGTAATCTCACCTTCCTTATTCAAAGCTATGATCATCACTTCCGCGATATCCAGGTATTTTTGTGCCTTCTCCTTCTCCTGATTCAGTGCTTGCACAGCCTGCATACGCTGAATGGCGATGGAAGCTTGTTCGACAAATAGCTTGATCGTTTCTGCGTTCTCTAACTCAATACCCTGGGGAAGAAAGATGGCCGCATTTCCAAACAATCTCTCATTTTGAACAAAACCAACTGTATATATTTTGTTCAGGCGATACAGTTTCTCAATGGCATGACATGCGGGTTTCGGAACTGTCCTAAGAAATATTCCGTATAGTCCTTTTGTATAATCATGTAATTTTCCGTCAGCAAGATAGGCAAGACCTTCATCGTTTGCATCATATTCTATTCCTTTGGGGTTTCTTCCGACAAGTTTCATGATGTCTTTTGTATATTTACCCATTCCTGCTACAGCACGGGTGGTTAATATGCCTTTTGCTTGATCAATTGAATTGACCACCACAATTGACTCTCCAGAAAGTTCCGTCAGTTTCTCGCTTATGAAGCGATAGATGTCTTCTTGTGGGGGGAAATCAACGAACTGCATGGCCGTCTTGCTTAGAAATGCAATATTCTGGCTATGCAGCTGTTCTTTTTCCTCAGCTTGTTTACGCTCGGTGATGTCTTTGGTTGTTCCCTGAAGACCGATCAACTTACCCTGACTATTGAGAAGCACCTTGCTAGAAATTTCAATATCCACTTCTTCGTTCTTGCTGTTGAGCATTTTGGTTTCGAAGATAACCTGAGTAAAAGTCTTGTAATTTGTAATGGCTTTGGCAGCCAGAGCACTTACCTTTAAAAACTCTTTTTTCTTGAAATACGAGCTTAGTTTTGTGCCCACCACCTGTTTTGGTTTATAGCCCAATATTCCTTCCACAGAAGGGCTAAGATAAGTAAATCTCAGCTTGGTATCCAACACCCAGATACAATCAATAGAATTCTCTGCTAATAAACGAAAGTTTTCTTCGCTTTCCCGCAGCGTACCCTCCGCGCGCACCCGCTCGGTGATATCTCTAACTGTGGCTTGAAACATTTTTCTGCCTTGCAATTCCATACTGGTCAATAAAACGGTGGCGGGAAATTCGTGCCCATCCATGCGTTTATGCACCCATTCAAAAAAGTATGAGCTTTCTTTCATCGCTACAGCTATATACTGCTTAACTTTTTCAGCAGATAAGGCCCCATCAGGCTGATATTCAGGAGATAAAGTTGCCGGGGTTTGAGAGATGAATTCTTCAAGGTCCCTGCAGCCAAACATTTCTACAGCAGCCGGGTTTCCGTTTATGAATCCTGCATCAGCGATTTCTATCATTATGGCATCTTTGGATGAATCAAAAAGAGTTCGATACTTCTCCTCGCTTTCCTGCAGTGTCTTTTCTGCCTGTACCCGTTCGGTGATGTCTCTAGTTACTCCTTGAAGACCGAGCAACTTACCCTGACTATTGAGAAGCACTTTACTAGAAATTTCAATATCTACTTCTTCGTTCTTGCTATTGAGCGTTTTGGTTTCGAAGGTAATCTGAGTAAAAGTCTTATAATTTGTAATGGCTTTGGCAGCCAGAGCACCTACCTTTAAAAACTCTTTTTTCTTGAAATACGAACTTATTTTCGTGCCCACCATCTGTTTTGGTTTATAGCCCAATATTCTTTCCATAGAAGGGCTCACATAAGTAAATCTCAGCTTGGTATCCAACACCCAGATACAATCAATAGAATTCTCTGCTAATAAACGGAAGTTTTCTTCGCTCTGCTTTAACGCATTATTGGCCTTGGATAGTTCGTCTGTACGCTCGTTAACCAACTCCTCAAGATGTTCACGATAACGAATTAACTCATCCTCAGTGCGCTTGTGCTCTAACGCGCTGCTGATAATATTTGGTAAAGTTACAAAGTAGTTGGAATCCGGGTCCTTGATCAAGTAATCGACAGCCCCGAAATTCATCGCCTTAACGGCGATTTCTTCATTACCGCTCCCCGTGATAAAAACTAAGGGTGTATCTCCTACCTCATCGAACAGGTCAAATGCTGTCCCGTCGCCCAGCGAATGATCTGTCAGCACGATATCAAATCGCTCGGCAGACAGAGCTTTCTTGGCTTCCGCGACAGACCCGCAGATTTCATAGTCATAGGGCAGTTTCTTGCGCTTGACGAAGCGTTTAAATGCCATCTGGTCAACCTGGTCATCTTCGACAAACAAAACCCTTAGATGTTCTTTCATATTTCACCCATTTGGAGATAATTCGCTTAATGTCCAATACATATCGATCGTTTTCATCGCCTCAACAAAATCCTGGTAATCCACCGGTTTGACAATATAGCCAGCTACCCCTAAATTGAAACTGTCCACTTTGTCCTGCTCTTCTTTAGATGAAGTCAGCACTATTACCGGGATCTTTCTAATATCCTTGTCCTGCTTTGCCACTCTCAAGAATTCGATGCCGTCCATGCGGGGCATGGATAAGTCCAGCAAGATAACACATGGTCTTTTGTTTTTCAGGTCCCTCAGATGTGCCAGAGCTTGCTCCCCATCGCCGGCGATGTCCAGGCTGTTGGTCACTTCAAGATCTTTCAGCGCGCGCTGGACGGTCATAACGTCTACCTTATCGTCCTCTACAAGTAGAATTGGTATATTTCCTCTCATTTCTTGCTCCTTCTTTGGGTAATGTGAAAAAGAATGTGCTGCCTTCGCCAACCGTGGATTCCAGCCAGACACGCCCACCCCACATCTTGACAATCTTTTTTACCAGTGTCAGACCGATGCCAGTGCTTCCGGCTTTTTCGCTGCTTGGTGCTAAGGTTTGGAACATTTGAAATATTTTATCAAAATATTTCTCATCGATTCCAGGCCCATTATCAGCCACACTGAACTGCCAAATTTTTTTCTTGTCTACACAACCAATTTTGATAAAACCCTGCGGTTTTTCCATGAATTTAATGGCGTTGCTTAATAAATTTAGAAATACCTGTTCGAAATAAGGGTGCACACCCACAATGGTGGGTAATTCTTTCTCAATTGAAATTTGAATGTTTTCGGGCGGAGCCAGTAAATCAATGCTTTCTTGTACAAGCTGGTTGAGGTCCACGCTTTGCTTCTCTATTGCAACGCGCCCAATTCTTGAATACTGCAGAATTCCTTCTATGAGTTTATGCATGCGTTTTGTTCGGCTGATAAGCAAGCGCAGCTTCTCCTGCCCATCCTGGTCAAGAACTTTCGAATAATCAGATGAGATCCAGCCGGCCAGTTGGCTGATGCCGCGCAGCGGCGCTTTCAGGTCGTGGGAGATAGAGTAGGCAAAATCAGTGATTTCCTGATTGACATCCTCGAGTTCTTTGGTGCGTTCTGATACCTTCTTTTCCAGGCTTTTGGAATATTGATTCAATTTTTCTTCAGCTTGTTTGAGCTCGGTGATATCCTGCAAAGTCTCTATTGCCCCAACGACTTTTCCCAGATGATCTTTCAATGGTACAGCAGTGAAGAAAAGCCACTTACCATCAAGACCTGGGTAGAAATCCTCTGCCTCATAAGCCCCTTCTATGAGAATGAGTTTTTTATACTTGCTATTGTAGTATTTAGATATATCTTCATCTGCCGCTTCATCCATTATCAAATCGGCCAGTAAAGGCCTTTCTTCAGGGTAGAAAGGCAGCCACTGTTTTTGGGTGCCGATCATTTCGCTCGCAGGAAAGCCCGTAAGATTTTCACAGGCTTTATTCCAGTGTGTGATGGTGTGCTTTTTACCGATTACAAAAGTTGGTATCGGATTACCCTCGATTATTTGCGAAAGCCTTTCCTCGTTATCCCGCAGTGCTTCGTCACTCTCACGCTGTCCGCGCAACAAGTTCGATGCCAGCACTCCTCCCGCCAGAGAAACGAGAATGAAAACAGTTCTTATGAAAATATCATGCGCCGAGATATTCAATGCTAGTGAATCTATAAAAGAAGACTCAGGTTGAAACACCAGTGTATTGATAGTACTGTCAACTATCCAGAAGAAAGCCCCAACCAAGAACGCGGCACTGATGATAAAGTTTGTGTTAGCCTGGTTATATTCCTTCTCTAATCTAAAAAACCTTCTTACAAATTCCAGGTTCAATAACACATCAGCCAGCAGCAAGATGATGTATCCAACCACAGCCTGTTTTATGACCACAAAGATGGAGAAATCCATTGGAATTATATTGGGCGCGTTTGAAGCCCAGGCCCAGGGGGGGGGATTTAAACTTATCGCCCATCTACTTAATGTAAACAGGTTTATTGAGTTGAGTATCCGAAACGGGATTTCAACAACGTATGCGCTTAACCACCATTTAGGGTCGGTTTGTTTTTTACGCCTGCCAGCCATAAATCCGTGCCATACGATCCATAGTGTAAACGGTGGCACAACTGCAAATGTAGCGTAACCGTTGCTGGGACCCCATACCCACCACATAGTCTGACAGCCGCCAACCAGAGCTGATAACAGGCCGTACTTCCACCCCCAGGCAAATGTTATCAGTATTGGGAATATCAATCCGATCAAGACAGTTGCCGTATAAGGCGGGAAGGCAAAATTAATGGAATAGAAATTTAAGGCAAAGCCCAATAACCCAAAGAGAATGGAGATGGTGGTTTTATAAGTAACACTTTTTGGTATGCGAGTTTCCCTCATGATTTTTTCAACTTTATTAGTTTTATGCAGCGAATGTCACCAGAACATTTGGGATGCTATGTAAGTTATACAAAGAGTGTCTATTCAATATAAATATTATACACTGGTAAAGCTCCCCTAAAATAGTACCAGCGATAAGTAAACACAAAAGGAGCCAACTATGAGCAAGTTACTCTTGAGAATAATACCCCGCATGAATTTTCTTCTAATCTCGGAAGTGTCTACTTATGAATGATACTAAATTTTTGGGCTTGACAGCTTGACAATGAAACAGCCTGAAAACAATGGACGCTGTACAACGCTGTGGACACAAAGAGCAACTGACTCTTAATCAGAAAGTTATATATTCAAATTCTCGAGTAATTTATATCCTTCCTCGAATAACCTCAAACAGGCGCCAACCACATCAGGATCAAACAGCGTTCCCTCATCCTGCTTGATCTGCGCCAGTGCTTTTTCAATGCCATATGCCGGGCGGTAGGGGCGGTGGGAGGACATGGCTTCCACTATATCTGCCACGCAGAGAATCCTGGCTTCTAACATTATTTCCTCACCCTTAAGCCCCTGCGGATAACCGGAGCCGTCTATCTTTTCATGATGCTGAAGGACCATCTCGGCGATCGGCCAGGGGAACTCAATCTCTTTCAGCAGGTCAAAACCAACCTGGGGGTGAGTTTGGATTATTTTGTATTCAAGTTCAGAAATCTTTCCCGGTTTGCTGAGAATTTCAGCAGGGATATTGATCTTACCCAGATCATGAACGATGCCGGCCATCCGAACACCTTCAATTTGTTCACTAGTA
>CBDAFG010000108.1:0-44032 GCA_965195205.1 uncultured Pelolinea sp.
AGACATAACAGATTCTCTTTCTTCCTCCGGGATTGAAAAACGTATATTCATACCAATCAGTTCATCTGCTTTTTTTCCAAAGAATCTGCAGTACTCCTGGTTCACGAATGTGATCGTACCGTCAGGCAGGAACTTTTCAATCAACACGGGCGAATTTTCAACAACCGAGCGATATTGAACCTCGCTTTGACGCACATCTTCAAGCAGGCGCGCGTTCATGATCACCCCAGCCAGTTGATTTCCGATCGATTCCAAAAAGTCCAGGTTCTGTTGTGAGAAGGCATCTGTCCTGGTCAGGTTATCAGCAAACATGATGCCAACAACACACTCTTTATAAATGAGCGGAACAGCCATCTGTGATTTTGTTTCTCTAATGCCGGGTTTATCTATCAACTCGAAATCTGGATTTTCGGATACATTCTTGATTATCTCTGGTATCTTGGTGCGGAAGATTCTGCCAACCTGTCTTTCTTCAACTGGAAATTCAAGCCCTTTGATCTCTCTGTCATTAAAGCCCGCCCAGCCCCTAACACTCACTACTTTTCTTTCTTCGTCATAAAGAAAGATCGAAGCAGCTTCAACGGGAGAAATAACTTCTACAACCTGATTCGCGATGAAAAACAGCAGGTCATTCAGGCTGGTCTCAGTGCTTGCTTTGCGGCTCAAAGCCAGCAGCATCTCAATTTCCTGCTGCACCTGTTGTTTCTCACCCCGCAATACTTTGTTTTTGAGCGCATTATCTATCGCTATACCCAAACGCCCCAGGCGGTCTTTCATCAGGTAATCGTCAGCGCCCTCGCGCATGCACTCCACGCCAAGTTCCTCACCGATCGCGCCGGATACAATAATGAAGGGGATATCGAACCCGCTCTCATTTTTCAGAATTAAAGCCTGCAGGCCGCTGAATTGGGGCAGGGAATAATCAGACAGGATCATATCCAGCGTTGGTTTCAGATAGTGGAGGTACCCTTTTTCAGTATCTACTATCTGCCAGGTGGGCTGGTAACCTGCCTTGCGCAATTCAATTAGCAGTAGTTCCGCGTCAGACGGATTATCTTCTAGGATCAATACATTCAATGGTTTAGCTATCATCATCTCTCTTTATCTAATCATATCGAACACAAGTTAATCGGCACGTAAACACCTATACCACTGGCGGTTTGTTCAGCAGCAGCCAGTACATCCCGAGCTCACGGATGGAATCAGTGAACTGCTTGAAATCAACCGGTTTGACGATGTAGCTGTTGGCACCCAGTTTGTAGCTTTCCACAATGTCACTTTCTTCGCTGGAGGAGGTGAGTACCACCACCGGTATCTGCTTTGTTTTTGGGTCCGCTTTGACTTTGCGCAGCACTTCCAGCCCATCCACTTTAGGCAGTTTCAGATCCAGCAGGATCACTTTTGGGTGACAGTTGTTGTCCCGTTCTGAGTATTTTCCGGTGCCAAAGATAAACTCAAGCGCCTCTGCCCCATCACGCACCACAAATATTTTATTGGAGAGGTTATGCCTTTTCAAGGCATGCAGTGTCAGCTCTTCATCGCTGAGATTATCCTCAACCAATAGGATTTCTATTTCTTGTTTAATTTCCATCATTTGCTCCTATCGTAAAGTAAAATACCGCGCCTTTGTCCATACCTGCCTCCGCCCAAATTCTACCGTCGTGGCGCTGGATGATGCGCTGGACAATTGCCAGCCCGACGCCTGTGCCTTCAAACTCTGCCTCGCTGTGCAGCCGTTGGAAGACACCGAACAGCTTATCGGCATAGCGCATATCGAAGCCAACGCCGTTGTCCTTGACGAAATAAACCCTTTTGCCTTTGATAATTTTACTGCCGATTTCTACCTGAGCTTTCTTTTTTCCTTGGGTGAATTTGAAAGCGTTGGAAAGCAGGTTGACAAGCACCTGTTTGATCAAGACCGGGTCAGCCTGGCAGGCGGGCAGCTTGCCCACCACGACCTCAATCTCTCGGCCTTCCCACTCGCTTTGAAGTTCTACCAGTGCTTGTTCCACTATCTCAGCACATTTCACTTTTTGAACATTCATTGCCTGTTTTCCCATGCGGGAAAAGAGCAGCAGGTCATCGATCAAGCCGCCCATTTTATGGGAATTCTTCTGAATAATATCAAGATAGCGCTGCGCTTCTTTCGGCAGTTGTTTCTCGTACTCTTCAACAAGAATGTTAGAGAATCCGCTCATGGCGCGCAGCGGCGCCCGCAGGTCGTGGGAAACAGAGTAGGAGAAACTCTCGAGTTCATGATTGGCGGCTTCCAGCTGGGCAGTGCGTTCGACCACACGCTGCTCCAGCTCAGCATTCAGTGTGCGAATCTCTTCCTCCGCCAACATGCGGTCTGTTACATCGGTGGAAAGAATGAGGATGCCATCTGGCGCGGGCTGGATGCTTAGTTCGAGCCAACCAGTTGAGCTATCTGGATATGTGAAAGAAGCAGACATTTCCTGAGGTGTGCGCTCATCCATGCAGAGCCGCAGCAGCGTAAATGGATCCGTTTTTTCAATTCCAGGAATAACTTCCATCATCGTGTATCCGAGCATTTCTTCTTTTTTACGCTGATTTTGTTCAGCGGCTTTATTATTGACAAAAAGATATCGCCAATCAGGGCTAATGATCTGGTACCCTTCAACCATACTCTCAAGCGATTTTTTGAAACGCAGTTCGCTTGATTTTGCTGCCTCACTATATTTTTGAGCAAGGTAAACAGCTACCAATACCATTAAAGAAAACAATAGAGAATATATAAGCGCTTGAGAGGATTGTCTTTTTTCAGAATTTATGTATTCTTCTGTAGGCGCAAAAGACAAATTCAAGACCGCTGTGTTCGGGAAAGTAATTGTTCCATTTACAGAAAAACCTTCTTTTGGGTGTTTCCAATTTTCAGATGAGAAAACTATTGTTCTATTATCCGAAAGCTGCAGCATATAGTCGTTATCAATTTCATTGATCACAGGTGATAAGATTTCAGCAATACTTATTGTCGCAAGCACATATCCCTTCAGTTCATTGCCACTATAACTGGGAACCCACAGGTTGAAATCTAATGGATCCCAATCCACTTGATTGGCTATTTTGTTCAAAAAAAGGGGTTTATCTTGCAGCGGCACAATTCGTCGTATTCTAAAGCTTCCGTCAACCCACGCGATCCTCTTTATTCCTTCATAAGAGTCAATGTAAAATGCCGCATCGTCTTCCCACCTTAAAGTATCTGTCGCATAGAGCGACGCTTCTCTATCTGCTAATCTTTTAAGTGTGTTAGAAATATTGCTATACCTATTCTCTGTTTCACTTGAATAAAATTGAACTTTCGATTTCGTGCGTGCATGGATCTCAGATAGAATTCTTGATTCTTGTGTTTTCCACAAAAAGATAGAAATGGAAATACAAGCCAAGCCAAATAAAAGTAAAAAATATTTTGAAGATAAGAACCTGTTTATTGGTTTAATGATCTTGTTATTTGAGTTTGTCTTCAATATCTTCACCTCTTGAATAATTTTACCTAAATGTCCGCACTACACAGCTTTAATAGTTCATCAATAAAAAATCGTCAATTCCTTATTTTGCTTTGCCCTGTTTTTAAATGAAGGAAATTTTGTTGTAAATAGTTTGGAACACCTGTAGGTGCGCGGGAACAAGTCTTCCCCGTCAAGTGAGTGAAAAGCATCTTACTGGGATGTAAACCGCGGTTTTCGCAGGGTCTATCTTTGCGGCAGCCTGCTAATGCAATAACCAATTTATTTATTTTGTTCTTCCCAGGCTGCATTCCAGATCGCCTCCAAGGTTTTATATCCTCTTATCTCTAATTCATGTAAATAGTTGTTCCAATTTTCCTCTATATCTAGCTCGCCTGTAATAAATTTTGTGCTTGTTTCTGCTGCATAAGAAGTAATTTTTTCGTCTATTATGCGAACAGCTTCTATTGCGTCAGAATTTAAAATAAGCTGCGGGGGCATTTCCGCGCTATCTCCAGCATTTAATGATCGCTTCAGGAATGCTTCTATCTCAACCGGTTTTTTATAATTCTCGAATTCTTCATTCTCATTAAGATTGAATAAAGTGTCGAAACCATACTCTTTGGTCATATCAACGGTTCCGGAAACGTTCTTCGGTGTGATTATATTTGGAAGAAAAACTTTACCGTCAGGCGTATTTTCAAAAGTCAACCCTTCGATTCCCCAGGAAGTAAGCGTCATTCCCTCTTCAGAATAAACTACCCAGTCTAAAAATATTAACAGGTCTTCAAAATATGGTTCGTCAACCACGCGAGACGGCACGACCAATCCTTTTCTGAATGGATCCACAGCTGGGAGCGCTTTTATTCCAATTGTACTTTCTGGCACAGGCAGAGCCGCCCATTCTCCATCAGGAAAACCATTTTCTTTTAGCTTTTCATTCCAATGGCTAAAACCGGATGTGATCCAGGTAACTGTAACTAAAGCCCGGCCTTCAACAATCCGATTGATGAATTCCTCGTTGCCTAATGTGAAAATTCCCGGGTCTAAAATTCCAGCAGCGTGACATCGATTCAAAAAGCTATATAGCGCTTTGTAACTATCTGTTGCGGGGGCAAACAGCCATTCATCTTTGGCAATATTGTAATAGCGAGTGCCAGCCCATCCCGCCGGGATGCCGTAACCTGCTCCCATCACAGCAAATAAATGGGCACCGCCCCAGGTGGCTGTGATCGGGGTTGTATCCGGATAAATTTCCCTTAATACAACAAGTGAATCAAACAATTGATCGTATGTTTCCGGTATGGGCAAATTATTGGCTTCAAAAATGTCTTTTCTGTAGATCCACTGTTGTACTTGTATTTTTCTTTGATAACCCGGAAGAATATAATATTTCCCGTTATCCAATCTTAATTTATCTAATTCGCTTTGTAAATTATGTTCTTCTATATATGCCATAAAATTCGGCATTAGGTCCTCATAATCGCTAAAAGGTAAAAGGACTCCATTTGCGGCAAAGCTTTTAATCGTGTTTGGCCAAATCTTTAGGACAATATCCGGGATATTTTCTGATTCAAGGGTTCGGGGCAACTCTTTTTCGTAGTCTGCGTCATCTCCTGACCGAATATCCAAAACAACATTCTGCCGCTTCAAATATTCTTCAAGAATCAGCCAATCTTCTTGAAGCGGGGTTGCTTCCCTTTCATTATATAAAACTGAAAAAACATAGGGTTCGTTATCGGGTAATTCCTGTATTCCACATCCATTCAATAGTATTGAAAGAAGCGCAATGGTTATCAGTAACTTTTTATACATGATTCCTCTTTTCTTTTAGAAATACCTGACTTCAAGTGATTATTTCTCACTTCTCAAATAGAACTATTCCTTGTTGTTCAGTATATATCAGAAAACACGAAATTAAACTCTCCCTATAAACAAAATGAATCTGTTTTTTGAGTCGCCTTTCCACCCGATTTTCCCTCTCTCGTACAAGATAAACTTAGGCCGTTAAATTTCTGATAAAAAGCTGATCAATAGCTTATAAGTGTTGTGTCAAATTACCCCTGTGATCCTCCTGGCTTCATCCAGCGAATTGAACAAATATGCGTCTAACACGTCTTCCCGATACGTGCGGTTGAAGCGCTCAACAAACCCGTTTTGGGTAGGTTTGCCAGATTGAATAAAATGAATCCGAAGACATGTTTCTTAAGCAATGATTGCCACACCTCGCTGCACGATGTTCGCGTGATAAGATGTGGTTTTTTGCCTTTCCGCTTTCCCTTTCTCCCGCGCGGATTGCAAGCCCCATATTCTTGCGATTGGCAGTAGAATTAACGTTAAAAGGAAGGAAAGTATAATGCAGGGGATGAAAAAACCACGAAAGCTGCATGCGGGTGATACTCTTGCTGCCGTCACGTTGTCATGGGGCGGCCCGAATGTGTTCCCCGATCGTTATGAGGCGGGGAAAAGGCAGCTGGAAAAAACGTTCGGGGTGAGGGTTGTGGAAATGCCGCACACACTGAGCGATGCCGACTGGCTGATGGAGAATCCTCAGGCAAGGGCGGATGACCTGATGCGGGCATTTTCTGATCCAGCTATAGATGGAATAGTATCAACGATTGGCGGGGATGATTCAATTCGCATTCTTCCATATATTGATCTGAAAGTGATTAGAGATAACCCTAAGATCTTCATGGGGTACTCTGATTCAACGGTTACACATCTGGCATGTTTAAAGGCGGGAGTGGTCTCTTATTACGGCCCATCGATCATGGCGGGATTTGCCGAAAATGGGGGCTTGTTCCCCTATATGGTTGACGCAGTGAAACGGACACTGTTTTCCTCTCTACCAATTGGGGAGTTGAAGCCAAACACAGACGGTTGGACCGATGAACACCTTGATTGGGCTGAACCTGCGCACCAAACACGAAAACGAACATTAAACCAATCTTCAGGATGGAAATTTATGCAGGGGAGCGGAATCCATCAAGGGCATTTAGTCGGAGGATGTATTGAGGTGTTGAATTGGCTGCGGGGGACGGCGGTTTGGCCAACTCCTGAACAGTGGCGGGGAGCGGTCCTTTTTATTGAGACATCTGAGGAAGCGCCTTCTCCTACAGATGTAAAACGCGGGCTGCGGGCTTTTGCCGCAGCGGGTGTTTTAAAGGAATTAAGCGGGTTTTTATTCGGGCGCCTGGGTGGGCAGGTACCTGTGGAGCAATTCAGCGCTTATGATGAGGCGGTTACCCAGGTGGTTGTGAATGAGGAGAAATTGACGGATGTTCCCATTGTGACGCGCATGGATTTTGGACATACGGATCCGATGACTGTGCTGCCGCTTGGGGTTGAGTATGAGATTGATTGTGACGCGGAACGAGCCAGCATTCATGAAAACGCTGTGGTAGATTAAGTTAAATTTATTACCTAACTATGGTTTTTTATTTAAGATTAGATGGATGGCCATCTTCTTAAAAAAAGATTGTAATTAAATATCCTCAACGATCTGGCGCAGGGTAGATGACCCAAGAATTTTCTTATCCAGAAATGCAATTGCCCCAGCTTTGATGCCTTCCTTATGGAATTCCTGGTCGGGATAGGCACTGATCAATATGATGCGGATGTTCGCCTGGATCTTCTTAATTTGTTCAATACTATCGATGCCATTTTCGTCATCCAAAATCACATCTATGAATGCCAGTTTGAATTTTGTGCTGTGGATCAGATCTACTGCATGTTCGATGTTGCTGGCGCCGAAAATGGTTGCCCGTGGGTCTAATTTGCCAAGCATCCTAATTAATTGGTTGCGGTATCTAGCGTTATCATCGACCACAAGTATGTTGTATCCAGATTCTTGTTCTGAAGCTGTTACGATATTTTCTAAATTGTTAAATTCAGATGAGGTTTCGATAATTTTTGGATGCCGAGTTAGATAATTGACGGCTTCCAGTCTGCTTTGGACGTTAAGCTTCCTGTATAAGGAACTAAGATTGTTCTCAATTGTTTTGATACTCAGGTGATATCTTTTTGCGATTGTCTTGTTATCTAAACCCTGGTGTAAAGATATGAGGAGATCACGCTGTCTTTTAGTAAGTTTAGGTAAATGTGTTTTGTCAACATAATTTCGGGATAGTGTGTTAATTAATTTACTTGAAATCCATTTCTCGCCTTTAAGCACCTGAGTAATTGCCATTTTCAGATCATTTAGCGACTGGTCTTTCATATGATAGCCATTGACACCAGCATTCAATAATCCCTTGACATAAAACTCATCATCATATGCGCTAATTACCAGGATCTTAAGGGCTGGATATAGGATTTTTATTTGCTTGATCGCTTGAATTGGATCAAATTCTGGCATGGTAACGTCAATTAGAAGAAGATCAACTTGCTCCTTCTCCAGACTACTGAAGACAAGCGGGCCTGTGCCAACCTCTGCGACCACTTTTAAATGAGGGATTTGGTCAACGATTTTTCGGATTCCAGCTCGCACAACGGCATGGTCATCAGCGAGTATGACGCGTGTATTTTGCATAGGTAATTTATACCATCAATTAATTCTCCAGATTCTCACTGTGAAAGCTCAATAATGCTAACTATGATCAAGCAATAATAACTCAAAGGCATTAGATGACAATTGCCTGTAAATCATATAGGAAGAAATTCCACGCTTCATCTTCATGTATAATCACAATAATTCAGAATAAACTAAATACTATTTTCGTGATTCAATCAATCCAGAGCCATAACTGGAGGTTCGTAAGATTCCTTAATTATTTTTAAAAATATGGAATATAGATGAAACCACTCTTGCGTGTGTTAGATATATCCAAATCATTTGGTACATTGCCAGTTATTAAAAATGTAAGCATGGATGTGTTTCCTGGTGAAGTGGTTGGGCTAACCGGAAGTACAGGATCAGGGAAGTCGGTATTAATGATGCTCCTTGCCGGTCTGTATGCACCAAACTATGGAAAAATTATCTTCAATGAAGTGCACCTCGAATGGCCGTTTTCTGCCCAGTCACTTGGGATTGGCGTAATCCATCAAAAACCGACCCTAGCAGAACACTTTGATATAACCAGTAATATCTTTCTTGGGAATGAGATTGGCAATCTAGAAAAATTTGGTTTACTAATGCGTTTGGATCGCTACAAAATGAACGAGGAGGCAATACGGATTCTCGATGATTTAGGGGTGCGCTTTGATTCACTCAATGAAGAAGTTTATAATTTGTCGGGGGAACAGCGGCAGATGATCGCGATCGCCCGTGTTCTTACATTCCCTTTGAAAATGGTTATCATTGATGAGCCAATGGTCTCTTTAAGTTACCCAAATCAACAGAGATTATTGGATATTATCCAAGATTGGCAGCAAAAAGGGGTTGCGGTTTTGTTCAGCAGCAATAACCTGGATCATATTTTTTCTGTTACTGATCGCATAATTATCCTGCACAAAGGCAGGAAAGCGGCAGACTATCGTACAGATGAGACAAACAGAGAAGAGGTGATGAATCACCTCTTAGGGATTCATGATTCAAAAAAAACACTCCTCTCGGTTTGGGATTTCGATAGTTATAGTTTAGTCAGGGAGAAAGCTGAAAAAATTAGTTATCATCAGATGCTTCTTGAAAAAGATCTTGCTGCAGAGGGTACGCTTAATCGCCAGCTTACCGAAAAGTTAGTGGAACAGCTTCAGACCCTTGAACAAACTAACCAGGCATTACTAAGGGCTCAAAAGAGACTGCTTTCAGAGGAGGAGCTGAAACGAAAACATCTGGCGAGGGAGATACACGATCAGATTATTCAGGACTTATTAAGTATTAATTATGAATTAGAAGGTCTGGATATTGGCAGCAATAAGAAAGCTAGTCTGGATGAGAATCTTTCATTTATTCGTGAATCAATCCGTGATCTGATAGATGGTTTGCGCCAGATTTGTGGAAATCTGCGTCCCCCAACCATAGACAGCCTGGGTATTGGAGCGGCAATTAAGTCATTTGCGAATGATTGGAAGCAAAAGACCAAGATTGATGTAGAAATTGACCTTGATAGTGAACTGGGAAGATTGCCAGAGCCAATTGAACTTTCAATTTTCCGAATTATTCAAGAGGGTTTAAATAATATCCAGAAGCATTCAAGCGCAACAGAAGCTGAGGTCAGCTTGCATCATACTTCGCCAAGGACTCTGTTGATTTCTATTTCTGATAATGGAATAGGTTGGCCAGGAGGGTTTGATATTTCAAAACTAGCTGAAAAAGGACACTTCGGATTGACCGGAATCAGCGAGCGAGTGGCGCTTTTAGGGGGAAGTCTACATCTTCAACATCTAAAGAAGGGCGGCGCATTAATGACCGCTGAAATACCACATCCAAAAGTAAATTTGAAGCCAAGAATGATTAAAAAGAGTTGATTGGTTGAAAATAGGAGGGGGGAAATCCCTGTATTGTGTTAAGGGAAATTACTCATGTATTTTTCAGATAAATTTGCTATTCTGTAATAACCTTTGCGTAAGGTTTATAAATCAATTCCGTTGAAACTGAAATTCCAGAAAAAGTAATAAAAAATTGAGCACATTTATAAAACAAATCAACGGCTTTTTTAAAGAAATGACAGAGAAAAATTAAAAATATTACAGGAGGTGGATATTAAAGATACATATCAAAAAGTTTAAAAAACACATATAAAAAAACAGTAAACAAGGAGGACTAAATGTCCAAGAAAAGATTTTTTGTTACTATGATGGCTCTGTTCGTAATTTCAGCAATTGCCCTTTCCGCTTGCGCGCCGGCAGCTGCCCCTGTAGAGGAAGCACCTGCAGTAGAAGAAGTTGTGGTTGAGGAAGTTGTGGAGGAAGTTGTAGAAGAAAAGTTGGCGGTTGGAATCGTACTTCCGACTAAAGATGAACCGCGCTGGATTCAGGATGAAACACGATTTACGGAAGCGCTTACTGCTGCCGGATATGATGCGGAAATTCTATTCTCACAGGGTGATTCCGCGTTGGAAAAAGCTAATGTTGAAGCTCTGATCACCAAGGGCGTAGAAGTAATTATCATTTGCCCGCATGATGGCGTTGCTGCTGCAGCTGCTGCGGAAGCAGCCGGAGACGCTGGGGTGAAAATAATTTCCTACGATCGCCTGATCCGTGAAACCGAGTCTGTTGATTATTACGTTACTTTCGACAGCATCTCAGTTGGGGCACAACAGGGGCAATATCTTGTAGATAATGCTACTGGCACAGGAAACCCGCTTTATCTTTATGCAGGTGCTGCTTCTGATAACAACGCTTTCGTTTTCTTTGAAGGCGCATGGGGTGTTCTGCAGCCGAAGATTGCTGACGGCACTTTTGTGATCAAGAATTCCAGTGAAGCCATTGCGCTTCAGGATAAGGCGACCTTAACCCGTGATGAATTGGGTAAGATCATCGGCCAGATTACCACAAACTGGGATTTCGATGACGCAAAGAATCTAGCAGAAGCGAACCTGACTGTTGCTGGTGCGGCTGATAAAGGCGATGTGTTTATTCTTGCCCCGAATGATGGAACCGCGCGCGCGATAGCGGACGCATTCACAGTTGACGCTGATGTGACAAATTACTTTGTTACCGGGCAGGACGCGGAAAAAGCTTCCGTGCAGTATATTATCGATGGCAAACAGTCGATGACCGTCTGGAAAGATGTTCGCATTTTAGTAAAAGACGCGATTAATGCTGCGGTTGCCCTGGTAGAAGGCAGTGAGCCTGTGTCAAAGGGTGTGTACAATAATGGCGTAAAAGATGTTGCTGCAATCCAATCCGCAGTTACCGTAGTGGATAAGGATAACGTGGTTTCAACGTTGATTGATGGCGGATACTATCTGGCGAGTGATTTCACTGGCTTAGACTAAACTTAATTTTTTTCTTGAAAATGGAATAGTGATAGTTAACAACTATCACTATTCTTGTATAATAACTAAATACCACTTTTAAATGAACCGGAGTATTTATGAATAAAACCCTGCTCGAAATGAAAAATATCACGAAGAAATTCCCCGGTGTGGTTGCATTGGATGATGTGAATTTCCAAGTAACCGAAGGTGAAATTCATTGTTTGGTGGGTGAAAACGGAGCAGGGAAATCCACATTAATGAAAGTTCTCAGCGGTGTTCATCCGCATGGAAATTATGAGGGTGAAATTATTATTGAAGGAGAAGCACAAAAATTCTCTAATATCAATGATAGTAAAAAAACAGGTATCGCAATTATTTATCAGGAGTTAGCTCTGGTTCCAGAGATGACCGTGTATGAAAATATATTTTTAGGGCATGAGATAACAAATGGAATCAAGATAGACTGGAATGAAACCATAAAGAGAGCGAAAAAAGTACTGCAAAAGGTGCGTTTGCAGGTGAACCCTGCCGAAAAAATCAAGGAATTGGGGATTGGGAAACAGCAATTGGTTGAAATTGCAAAAGCTCTAAGTATGGATGTGAAATTATTATTATTAGATGAACCAACATCTGCTCTCAGTGAGGATGATAGCGAAAACCTTTTAAATTTATTGCGTGCATTGAAAAAGCAAGGTGTGACGTGCGTGCTTATTTCACACAAGTTGTCAGAAGTAATTAAAATCGCGGATACCGTAACAGTTTTACGTGATGGGGAGACAGTTGGAACACTCAGTGCAGAAAAAGGCGAGATAACAGAAAATATATTAATTAAACTTATGGTCGGACGAGAGATCAATGATATCTACCCTAAGAGGAATGGCCAGAAAGCCATGGATGTGGTTTTTGAAGTAAAGGATTGGAATGTATATGATCCAAAGCGTGGAAAACAAATATTAACAGATATTAACTTAAATGTTAAAAAAGGCGAGATCGTGGGCTTTGCCGGACTGATGGGATCAGGGCGAACTGAATTGGCATTGAGTTTATTTGGCAATCCTGACCGCTTTCATGTTTCAGGAGATATGTGTATAGATAGTGAAAAAATCAAGTTCAAACATCCAGAAAACGCAATTAAAAAAGGTGTTGCATATGTGTCAGAAGACAGAAAAGGCAATGGGCTGATCCTTATCCAGGATGTGAAACAGAACATTACTTTGGCAAATTTAAGGGAAATCGCGAAAAAGGGGGTTGTAGATAATAACGCGGAGATAAAAATTGCCAATAAGTACACAACTGCTTTAGCAATAAAAACTCCCAGCATCGAACAAAAAGTTTTATATCTAAGCGGTGGTAATCAGCAAAAAGTATCGCTCGCAAAATGGCTTTTCGTGAAACCAAATATTCTCATCTTGGATGAACCTACACGAGGGATTGATGTTGGTGCAAAATATGAAATTCATTCAATAATGAATGACCTTGTTGCGCAGGGAATGAGTATTATTATGATATCCTCCGAACTTCCGGAGATATTAGGTATGAGTGATCGAATTTATGTCTTGTCTGATGGAAAAATTTCCGGAGAGTTATCCATTGAAGAAGCGAATCAAGAAAAAATCATGCACCTGGCTACAAATTAAGGAGATTGAAAGATGGCATTTATCAATAATATAAAAAAGGTATTTCGGCAAAATATTCGTGAATATGGAATGTTCATCGCGTTATTCTTGATCATGATCGTTTTCACAATAGCGACGGACGGTATTTTTATTTCTTCTAGAAATATCAGCAATTTGCTGAATCAAACCGGTTATATTGCTGTGCTGGCAGTAGGCATGACATTGGTTATTATCATTGGAGAAATTGACCTGTCGGTTGGGTTTTTAGCTGGATTCCTGGGAGCGGTCGCGGCAATCGCGATGGTTTCATGGAAATTACCTATCATTGTGGTTATTCCCCTTGTTATGGGTTTTGGGGCAATTGCAGGTGTGGTCACCGCTCTTCCTGTTGCTAAAATGGGAGTTCCCTCTTTTGTGGCATCTCTTGCGGGATGGTTGATCTACCGGGGCGCTTTGCAGATGGTTACATTGAAGACCGGAACGATAGTTATACCCAACGATTCTTTTAATGCGATTGGAAATGGATATATCCCGGATATCCCGGGATTAGATTTCTTGCCCGGCGCACATAAGCTTACCCTTCTTTTGGGTCTTATTGCAATCGCACTGTTCATTTTCAATGAAATCAGATCGCGTGGAAAAAAGAAAGAGTACAAATTCGATATTCTTCCTGTTGATATGTTCATTTTTCAGATTTTGTTTGTATCTCTATTAATTTCTGGTATCACATGGATCCTGGCGGGATATAATGGCTTGTCGTGGACAGTGGTGATCATGCTGATCGTTGTAGGTGTATATCATTTCCTATCCACAGAAACTGTTCTGGGGAGATATATTTACGCAGTTGGCGGAAATCCTGAGGCAGCCGAATTAAGCGGTATCAATGTGGAAAAGATCATTCTGGTTGTGTTTGGTTCAATGGGAATGCTCTCTGCCCTTTCAGGCATTTTGTTTGCTTCCCGATTGCAATCGGCAACCACAACCGCTGGACAGCTGTTTGAGTTGGATGCAATTGCTGCTGCCTATGTTGGTGGAGTTTCTGCAGGTGGCGGGGTGGGAAAAGTAACTGGTTCAATCATCGGCGCATTGGTGATGACCTCGCTAACCAGCGGGATGAATTTAATGGGGATCGATATTTCCTCACAATACATTGTCCGCGGTGCGGTGCTGGCTGTGGCAGTGATCTTTGACGTGGCTACTCGCAGACGAGGAAAATAATCGGGTTTTTTCTAATCATTATTCTTCATTAAATAGTAATATTTAACGAGGAGTTTCTGTGCGATAGAAGTTTTTTCGTTATTTGAAATTCTATCTTCTGATAACTTGTTGAATGATTTTGACACTTGAATGCTTAAATTCACGCCCTGTTCAGTCCGCACCTATAAAATAATCCGGATGTTATAATTTCTGCTTTGTTGCGAATGATTAAGGAAAAGGGTGTGCTGATTTGGAAAACAAAAAACTTGCGCGGATAGCCTCATTGATTCGATCGTTTGGATATTTTTCGATCATGGGTGTGTTCGGATTGCTGACTTCCTCCCTGGGGCCAATTTTACCGGATCTATCCAGCCAGGTAGCGGCGCCGCTGGATGTGCTCAGCTTGATCTTTACCGCCCGCGCGTTTGGGTTTTTGTTTGGGTCGCTGCTTGGCGGAAAATTATTTGATAAGTACAAGAGCCACCCCCTGTTCGCTGTTTTCTTCTTGGCCCTGAGTTTGATCATTATTATGATCCCGTTTAGCACGTCTTTGTGGCTGCTGGTGGGAGTTGTCTTTATCCAGGGGATCACGTTGGGTTTCGTGGTGGTGGGCGCGTCCACGTATATTGTGTGGGAGCATCCACACAATCCGGGACCATGGTTAAACACGCAAAGTTTTATTAACGGCATGGGCGGTTTCTTGTCTCCGCTGATCATATCATTTTCAATTTCAAGATCCGGGTCTTACCCGTTCTCCTTCTGGTTCTACGCTTTGCTGGCGTGCCTGTTATCCACATTTTTCTTTTTCATAAAAAGCCCCCCAATACGAAAGATTGAAAAAACAGAACTTTCGGAGGAAGAGCATACGCCTGGATTGATCTATCTAATCACGTTGATTTTCCTGTTATATGTGGGCGCGGAAGTTTCTTATAACGGGTGGATCTTTTCGGTCGCGACTTCCGCTTATTCTATGTCTGCAGCCAATGCACGTCTGCTGAACTCAATGTTCTGGGGAAGCATAGCGATTGGGCGCTTGGCAGGCATTCCTATTTCCAAATATATGCAGGCGGACAGGATCCTGATCCTTTCCTTTACTGGCAGCCTCTTGAGTGTGTTGGCCGCGATCATATTTCCGCATTCCATCAGCGTCTTATGGGCGGGAACCATCGGGGTGGGGCTCTGCATGGCGTTGATATTCCCTTCGCTGTTGATGTATGCGGAAAAGCAAATGCACCTATCCGGGAAAAAAATCGGGATGATCTTCTCGGCCACTTCAGTCGGCGGGATGCTGCTGCCGTGGATATCTGGGCAATTATTTACCCGGTTCAGCCCACACGCTGTGAAAGGCGTCGTACTGACCAGCCTGATGGCAGGGTTTGTGGTTTTTCTGGTTGTGAGAAAACTGATCCATGCTAAAGAACCTAACCAATAGACTGTTCTCTGAAATTGATTTTTATATCAAATCTTTGTGCGTTTTAATATTGGTAAATGAACCAAATACCCTGAAAAACCTCTGAAAAAGAGGCATTCCTTTTCGTCTATGAAAATCACCAATTTAACCTTAAAAAACCTTTTTTGATAAATACATATTGACACTGGTGTATATTAATGCTAATATAATTTTACAATTAAATAAAAATATCATTGAAAGCGTTGACTCTGCACAGAAAAATGGTCGCTTACTTGGGTGAGCCGCCGATCCCATTGTAAGTGCAGATGAGCTAATAGCGAAACCGGTCATAGGTTAAACATGATCGGTTTTTATTTTAATAAACATGAAATTATTCATAATAATTAGGCGAGCAAAAAATAACCGGAGGGTACCATGAAAAACAGAAGCAGATTGATCAGAAAGATCACCAACCTTTGTGGGATCACATTCATTATGTTAGGGATGATCCCAGTACCAGTACTGAGCCAGATTGGCAGTGTCTATGCCGCGGAGCAGTTAGAGGATGGTGCGGCGGCAGTCGATCTTCCCGCTTTCGTGTCCTATACTGAACTGCTGGGGAGCACTTCAGTAAAATTGGATGCGGTGGTGGAGGTGATCGTGGGCCTGCCTGAAATTTCAGGCAGACCTGGTGACTGGATCAGTTTAGCGATCTTGGGTCCTGTGCTGGCGGAAGAGGGAGATGATGTGGTTCCTACGGAAGAACCCCCTGCGGAAGAGGGCGGAGAAGCGTTAGCGGAAGAGCCACCTGCGGATGAACCTCCCGCGGAAGAAACTCCTGTAGTGGAAGAAACTCCCACAGAAGAAGCGCCTGCGGAAGAACCCGTTTGCGAAGAAGGCGAAGAATGTGCTTCTGAAGAAGGTGAACCTCTTGCAGAAGAAGAGCCTGTGTGTGAAGAAGGCGAAGAATGTGCTCCTGAAGGGGAAGAACCTCCTGCGGAAGAAGAAATCGTTTGCGAGGGAGAAGAATGTGCTCCCGAAGCGGTTGAAGAGCCGGCGGCAGAAAACCCCGAAGAAAGTTTAGTAGAAGTAGTGGCTGCGTTGGCAGAAGCTGACGTGGTGTTGGTAGATGAAAACGAAGAAGTGATACCTTTAGTTTCTGAGGAAGCAGCGGAAATCCTATTAGCGCCAGATCCATGGTTCTATGATGTTGGTGGGATTAAAAAATGTTATGTTCCTCTTGGCGGAACATGCATTATGGATGGCCCTAATCCATGTATCGAGTGCAATCCTACAGCAACACCAATCCAGGATGCCATTGATTTGGCACCTGAATATTCAACTATCTACATTGCGGCGCATGACTATAGCACCACAACAATTTTGGTTGATAGGGAAGTGGTATTAAAAGGTGTTCAAGACGAAACCACAGATTTTATTTCTGGAGATGTATATATTAACACAGTAAATTTAGGTGTGAATATTAATTTCTGGGAAAATATCTTTGCCACAATTGTGAACGTCTTGAACGACGATGCTGAGATCCAGGACGCGGTCAATATAGTCAATGTTGGTGGGACGATCAATGTCGCCCTCGGCACATACAATGAACATGTTGGCATCAACGTGGATGATATTACTATATCTGGACTTCCTGATCAGACTGGAGATACAACAGTTGGTGCTGGAACAGGAGCGCCAGTTCTTGATGGAACCGGAATACCGGCTGGTTTAAGTAATGGATTTTATGTGGATGCGGATGGTGTGACCATCCAGGGTTTCACAATCCAGAATTTCGTGAACGGCGTTAAAATGGAGATAAGTGGTAACCCCACTTTCAACCTGCTCAATAACACAATTCAAAATAATGTAATCGGGTTCTATAATGAGAATTCAGTTCCCCAAATTCATGTTAATTACAATGATTTCAATAACAACTCGCAAGCTGCAATTTTTAATGCGAATGACTTAGGCGCACAATTTACAGATGCGACAAATAACGAGTGGGGCTGCGATGATGGACCAATTGTAAAATACTGCGGTGAATATAACGATTCTGATATCTGTATTGATTGGATATATCTGAGCTGGTCACAATCAAATGCCATCAATGGCCCAGTGGATATAACTGCGGAGTATTTAGCAGGGGACCTTAGATATTGTAACTGCCAGATCTTGATGGGAAGTAACGATAAGTGGCCCATTCACCTAGGTTCACCAGCACAGTCCTATAAACCATTTAAGCTTATTATCGAAGCCGAAGATGGACCGTTCTGTGGTAATGGTATAGCGGAGCCCCAGAATGGCGAAGAATGCGATGGGTTGGATTATAAAGGTTCACCGCCAGCGCCCGGGGCGACATGTAATTTAGATTGTGAATGGGAATGGTGTGGTGATGGTGAAGTAAACAATGGTGAGGTATGTGATTACAATGCATCTCCGACAGGGGCCCCAAATGGAAGCTATTGCACAACCTCCTGCACATTAGAACCATTATGCGGTGACGGGACTTGGGATCCGACTATAGAAACTTGTGATTACAGTGATCCTGACGATAC
Source organism: uncultured Pelolinea sp. (assembly GCA_965195205.1). GTDB lineage: Bacteria > Chloroflexota > Anaerolineae > Anaerolineales > Anaerolineaceae > Pelolinea. The sequence goes on from CBDAFG010000108.1 coordinate 18,088, forward strand.
AGGAGCACCTGCTGGACAATACTGCACAACCTCCTGCACATTAGAACCATTATGCGGTGACGGGACTATCAATAATGGCGAAGAATGCGATGACGGACCAAGAAACTCTGACACTGAACTTGACGCCTGCCGCACAGACTGCACGCTGCCGTACTGCGGTGACGGGATCATCAATCAGTCGAACGAAGAATGCGATGGAGAAGAACACTGCAACGATGACTGTGTGTATGATCCATATTGTGGAGATGGCATTGTGCAGAAAAACGAGGAATGTGAGCCAGGTGTAAATGCGGGCTGTCTTGATGACTGCACGTATCCGCTAATACCACCTCCTGGTGTATTATTTGCGGTTGATCGGGCTGACCTGATCACGGCTGGCATTGGACACACGTGCGCACTGACGGATACAGAAGGACTGGAGTGCTGGGGGCTGAACGACTCCGGTCAGGTGGGCGACAGTTCCTTTGTGGATAAACTGGCACCGGTGGACGTGGTTGGAATCGACCCGACCACGGTGATCGGGTTGGTATCCGGAATCCACCATACCTGCGTGCTGACTTCCGCGAATGATGTGTACTGCTGGGGTTTGAACAGCAGCGGACAGCTGGGTGATGGCACTATCGATAACAGCAATGTGCCCGTCTATGTGGATGGTTTAGAAGGAAGGATCATATCTGTCTCAGCGGGTGCGGAATTTACCTGCGCGCTCAACAGCGCCAATGAAGTCTTCTGCTGGGGCAATAACTCCAGCGGCCAATTGAATGACGGCACGGAAGATCATAGCAGCGTACCGGTGAAAACAACCACCGTTAGCAGCGACACGGTGTTGATCTCAGGTGGTTCTATTGAACTGCAGGGCATCACTTCTGACGGAGCGGTGCAGTTGTGGAATTCACAGCCGATCATCCCTGTAACCGGCTATCCTGAAGATAACAACACGTTCGTCGCAGCAGACCGCTTTACAGAAGGCGGCTGCTCGATGACCAACACGGGTGATGTCAATTGCTGGGGTGGGATCACAAACGCTGAGGTTGTTGGCGCGGTGGTCAGCGATATGTTAGCCAGCGGTCAAGGGCACGCCTGCACAATGAAGGCGGAAGGCTTGGTATGCTGGGGAAGCAACAGCAACGGCCAACTGGGTGACGATTCAACGGATGACAGCACTGAAGAAGTCTCTGTGGTCGAACTAAAACGGGGCGTGATAGCCCTGGCTGCCGGCGAGAAACACACCTGTGTCATCTATTCAGATGAAACGGTGGCTTGCTGGGGTCTTAACGTTTCCGGACAACTTGGAAACAGCACGACCGATGACAGCATGGTGCCTGTAGATACAGATTAAGAGGATAAAGTAAGGAAAAGAGCCAATCCGCTAATATGGCGGGTTGGCTGCTAAAAGAAAGAAATAAGACTTTAATATTAGCGAATTTGGTCGCCTCGCCTATCGTCAGCTCGCCATATTGGGTGAGCTGACAGGGTATTGACCAGTGGGCTAAAAGATAACCATTTTTCATACTTGACAAATAGCAAATACAGTGTAAACTACGTTTACAATTAAATAAGAAAGTATTGAAAGCGTTGAAGCTGCGCTAAAAATGGTCGCTTACTTGGGGTGAGCCGCCGATCCCATTGAATGCGCAGATGAGCTAATAGCGAAACCGGTCAATCTATTTGGTCGGTATTTTCATTTTCCCAAGCCTGCTGAATAGAACAAAATCAAAGGTATCAAGGAGAAGAGGCCAGGGATGAAAAAAGCAAAGAGTTTGAAAAAATTCACAAATCTAATCGCAGTGATCGTAATTTTATTGGGTGTGATTCCCTTTACGGCGGCGGCGAATATCACGACTGTTTACGCGGATGATGGGGACGAAACCACTGAACCGGCTGCGCCAGCAGCGGAGGAAGCGCCTGAAGCTGAAGAAACTGCTCCCGCAGAAGATGCGGAAGCTGAAGGGGACGAAACAATACCCGTTGAGGCAACTGAAACTGAGGGTGAAGTGGCAGAAGAAGCACCTGATGCTGAAGAAACTACTCCCGCAGATGATGTGGAAACTGAAGAAGAAGTGATGCCAGAAGCGGTCGAAACTGTTGAAGAGGAATTAGCTGAAGGTGAGGCTGATGTGAATGTTTCCGAAATAGTTGAAGTGCTCAGCGAGGCGCAAGTGCAGATCGTCGATGAAAGCGGCGAAGCGCTGCCCCTGGCGAGCGTAGAAGCCGTGGAGGTTCTGGCAAACAGCGATCCCTTCTTCTGGGATGGTTCTGAATGGGTTGGCTATACGGTAAGCGGTACTGGCTGCCCGGCGAATGTAACCTGCATCCAGAACGACTTCCCTTTCCAGGAAGCAGTTAATCAAGCTGGGCAAGGAAATATGATCTACGTTGCCAGCGGGACTTATGATGAAGATGTTGTGGTGGGCACGGGTAGTGAAGACCTTTCATTTACCGCTTTTCACGCCATCACAGTGCCGTACGCGGATCAGGAGGCAGGTGTCACAGTGAATAGCTCCGGCTACGCATTGTTGAACTCAATCACATTAAACGTAAACTTTGGAACAACCTTAGGCGTGTACGCGGACGAAGTTATTGTTAATGAATTCGGTACAGGAAATATTGGTGGACAACTTGAGGACGGCCTGGCTCTGGTGAATGATGGTGGGACGGTCGAAGCTGACGTTGTCTTTAAAGGTGGTGGAGGGTATTATATCATTCAGGATGCGCATGATTCTTCTGGAACGGAGTACGAATGGGAATGCGGTGAACCCGATGTGCATATCTATCAGAAGGGCTGGAGTGGTCATTCCGGCGAATACCGTATGGTCTTAATGCAACCTATGCATTTAGATATCGTCGATTACTATAATTCGATCTATTCACCAGACGAGCGGGTGGACATTCCTAATTACCTTACAGGAACACCATTGGATGCCGAGCTACGGCTGGAAGACCTGGTCATTGGTGTGAATGTGTCCGAGCGGGATAACTGGGATCAAGGTAACACAGACCACACATCCGAACAGCTGATTTATTGGAATCTTCTGGGGAATATTGGTAAAGACTCGAACAACATAGACATGAGTTTGAATACAATCCAGCAGGATTTGGCCAACTCGATCACGGATGGAACTAATGACACAATTAAACGCGACCAAGCGATATGGTTCCTTTGGCCAATATTTGAGTATACAAGTAATACTCGAGTTAACGCCTATCCAATACAGCCCACGGAAGACGGACAATACATACCGGCAAGGCAGCTGACTTTTATTCAACTGCCGACCTCGCAAGTGTATGGCTGTATGGACCCGGAAGCTGAAAATTATGATCCCAATGCAACAGAAGACAATGAGGATTGCGTGTATCCTGAAAACCCACCTTCAACAACTGTAGGTGCAGCGTTTGTTCCGGGAGTCGGCGGGCTTGATCTGATCACTGCCGGAATTGGGCATACATGCGCGCTGACGGCTAAAGAGGGTCTGGAATGCTGGGGCTTGAACGAATTTGGCCAGGTGGGAGACAGCTCCTTTGATGATACGCTGGTACCAGTGGACGTGGTCGGGATTGACCCGGGCGGGGTGATCGGGTTAGTATCTGGAATACACCACACCTGTGTGTTGACTTCCGCGAATGAGGTCTTCTGCTGGGGTTTGAACGGCAGCGGCCAGCTGGGCGACGGTACCACTGAAAATCGCAACGAACCAATTTTGGTGGACGGAATAGAAGGAAAGATCACATCTATTTCAGCAGGCGCTGAGTTTACCTGTGCGCTCAACGATGCTAATGACGTGTTCTGCTGGGGCAATAACTCCAGTGGCCAGTTGAATGATGGTACGGAAATTTACAGCAGCTTGCCGGTGAAAACGACAACTGTGAGCGATGACACGGTGCTGATCTCGGGCGGTTCTGAGGAACTGCAGGGTCTCACCTCTGACGGCGTGATGCAGCTGTGGAACTCGCAGCCGATCATCCCTGTAACCGGTCTTCCCGATGAGGACAATGCCTATGTATCCGCAGATCGCTTTACCGAAGGCGGTTGCACGATGACGGATGCGGGCGACGTTAACTGCTGGGGCGGGATCACCGATGCTCAGGTCAAAGGCGCAGTGGTCAACGATATGCTATCCAGCGGTCAAGAGCACGCTTGCACGATGAAAGCGGAAGGTTTAGTGTGCTGGGGAAGCAATAGCAACGGTCAGCTGGGTGACGATTCACTGGATGACAGTCTTGAAGAAACCCTGGTCATAAAACTTGAGCAGGGCGTGATAGCCCTGGCCGCAGGCATGAAACACACCTGTGTCATCTACGCAGATGAGACAATTGCATGCTGGGGTCTGAATGATTACGGACAGCTTGGGAACGACACTATTGACGATAGCATGGTGCCTGTAAACACAAAGTAAGAAACAGACTGATAAAAACCAGCCTGCCATATTGGCGGGCTGGTTTATTTAAATAATAAGCATTAAAAATTTATCAATTTAGGAAAACATATAAAGATTAATGGTATCGTTTGTGTAGAGACAAGCTAAACAAACTTCTCTCTCCTTATTCGAAAAACAGACTGCTTACAAGGCAGTCTGTTTTATTTTTGTGTGTTAACGAATTCCAGAGAAATTATATCCAACCGCGCAGCTGCATGGCTTTGACAACCCGGTCGATAGCGACCATATAGGCCGCGTCGCGCATATATACGTTTTCATCCTCTGCCATTTCATACACGTCAGCGAACGCTTTGGTGAGGATCTGCTCTTCCTTATCAAGCACTTCCTGTTTTGGCCAATAGTAATTGCCGCTATTTTGAACGGATTCAAAATAAGATACTGTCACACCGCCGCTGTTGCAGAGAAAATCGGGGATCAGGAAAATACCTTTTTCGCGGATAACTTGATCTGCGTCGGGGGTGGTGGGCCCGTTCGCTCCTTCCGCGATGATCTTCACTGAAGGGCTGATCCATTGGACGCTTTCCGCGTTGATCTGGCCCTCCAAAGCGGCGGGGATGAGCACGTCGACGTCTTTTTTCAGCCAGGCGTCGGCATCTTCGATCGCGTATCCGGCTGCTGCTGCTTTTTCTTTATCTATGGATCCGTATTGATCGGTGATGCTCTGAATAAAGCGGGGGTCGAATCCATCCTCTTTGCTGACAGTATATGCTGTGCGGTCGTCACGGTCCCAGTAGGATACACATATCACTGAACCGCCCAGGATTTCTTTAAAACCGATGGCCGCATATTGGGCAACATTGCCGCATCCCTGGATTGATGCTTTACTGTTTTTTGCATCCATTCCAAGGCGGTTAAATGCTTCGCGCAGGGTGTAGATGACGCCGTAACCGGTTGCTTCTGTGCGTCCTAACGAGCCGCCGCCGCCGACAGGTTTTCCGGTGATCACGCCGGGCGTGAATTCTCCAATAAGTTTAGAGTATTCGTCCATCATCCAACCCATCATCTGAGGGGTGGTGCCTACATCTGGCGCTGGGACATCCTGGCGGGGGCCGATATTTTTCCACATCTGCTGCACCCATCCCCGAACAAGGCGTTCTTTCTCGCCAATGGTTAAGGTGGATGGATCCACGATGACGCCGCCTTTTCCACCGCCTAAGGGGATATCAGCAACGGCGCATTTCCATGTCATCCAGGTGGCTAAAGCACGGACCGAATCAATGGTCTCAGAGGGGTGGAAGCGGAGGCCGCCTTTATTTGGCCCGCGGGCATCGTTGTGCTGGACGCGGTAGCCCTGGAATATGCGTATTTCCCCGTCATCCATACGAACCGGAATTCTGAAATGGAATTCACGCATCGGCCAGCGCAGAAATTCACGTACTGGAGGATCAAGATGGAGCAGGTCGGCAACACGGTCAAATTGCTGCTGAGCCATTTCAAACGCATTTAATGTTTTAATAGCCATAATTACTCCTGATTTATTAAGAAAAAATATAAATAATATCTTTTATGTATTATTTATAGTATAAAAAGTCGTTTGAAACCAATGCTGAAATTCCTATAATTGCCTGTAATTTGTCGGTTCCCTGTGTCTGAATCCCAGAGAAAGATGTGAATTCTATTGAAAAGGAATTAATTTAAAGAGAGTGTTCTGATATCGTCTTATAGGCGATATTTACCAGCGCGTAAATGACTACACTATTCCACAGTCCATTCAACGCTGGCGGATGCAAGCTGCCCCTCGGCTTCCATGAGATACTTGCCAACCGGGCTTGTGCTGTTTGACCAATACAGGGTGTCTCTGTGGCCATCCTTGTCGGCTTTCAGGTCTGTGCAGTTGACAAGAGCGCCGGAGGGATAATACCAGCAGGCGTGGATGGTGTCGTTGGGTGAGAAACCATCGAGGGATATTTCAAAAGACGAGCCGGCGGGAGCGCTCCAGGGAGAAAATGTAATGGATGCCTGGCCGTACTCTGATTCAACCAGGAGTTCACCTTCATTGTCGAATCTTGGGAGCGGTTCTTCACCGAAGAAATAATTTCCTTCAGTGAGTTTTGGGCATCTCTCCGTTTGCCAATCATCCGCCCAGTTCCAATAACTTATTACGTTCTTTGGCAGAAAATCCCACCCAGGGAGGATGGGGATATTCAAATGGCACTGGTAAATTAGTACTGCCAGAATGGTGATGATGACCAATGTTAGAATGATGATGTAGGTCAGGCAGGAGAAAATGCCAGAGAGCAGCTGCCCAATAAAGGAGCTAAGGTGGTAGCCGGTATTTTGCCTGATCTTATATTCCGGTTGGAAGGGAGCAAAGAAATCCTCTCCGCAGTTTTCGCATATAGAAACGTTCTTCTGGTTATCAAAGTTACAGTTTGGGCATTTCATAACCCCTCCTGGGCAGGTAGCTTCGCAGATATTGCCTTCCTTTGGGTAATCTGTTCCTGTTTATGATTATAAGAAAAAGACGAAAATATTACAATATGAGAATGGGGGGTGAAAAATTGAGTAACAACGAACAGCAGGTTTATACTAATAAAATGAGCGCGAAGAGGATCGAACTCTTAACCAATGGCTTAAAAGGCCACTGCTCTACCATTGAGCTAGGAGACCGCCAGATGTAGGGTTTACTTCTCGTTTTACGTTAGTTTCCTCCATATATGGGGGTATCTAAACTTTGATAGACCTCTGCTCTTTTTTTTTAATAACCTTAGTCCATCCACTAGAGTTCCCTCTCGGCGGTAGGATCAGGCTCCCTCCGGTCTATGATAGCCGGCAGGAGCTGTTTTATTTCTTACGGATCTTCTTTCTATTCCTCCCGATCATTCCCTTCATTTTCTTCAACAGTGCCTTGCGTTGCCCCTGATCTAACGGTCGCAACAGAGGTAGCAGGTCTTTTTTCTCTTCTTGTCTCATTATAGACCTCTGTGAAATAATAAACTATCGTTCAGTATAAAATATTAGTTCTACTATTGCAAGGGTGAATTGTAGTGTTTGTTAGATAGCCTTTATGCAGGTATGAATTGTGTTTTTGGCATTTGATCCCAAATCCTACCTTCAAGGAGTCGTCCATTTTTCTTTTTATTAACTCCTCCCCACTGCTTAAAGAAAAAAGGTACATTTTGTTCAAGGCAATTATCCCTGATTTCAGTAACCCAATCGGGGTCTATCTTCCTTGATTTCGGTCCAGATTCACCACCAACAATTACCCAATTAATACCATCAAGGTTTATATCTTGGAGTCTTCCTAAGAGAGGTTCAAAAGACAAGAATTTTAATTGTGCTTCCGTCTTTCTCAAATGATCAATACGGTATAGATAATCTTGATTTTCTACACTGACGCCCATCCAAACATTCGATGGCCAGTTAATTCTTTCGCTGAGTTCCATCAATCTTTCAGATCGTTTGGTCAACACTTGAAAAGCATGCCAATCAGCTTTTTCCATTACATCAAACACACGAAGGATGAATTCAAGTGGGACATCTTCATGAAAAAGATCACTCATTGAATTAACGAATATATATTTTGGGGTTTTCCATTTTAAAGGTATGTTCAATGAATTCTCATGAATGCTTAACTCAAAACCATTCTTATAATTTGGGTTTCCCATTGCTTGCAATCGTTTCGCCATTCGTTCTGCGTAACAATTTAGACAGCCAGGACTTACTTTTGTGCACCCCGTTAGAGGATTCCAAGAAGAGTTGGTCCATTCAATTTTTGTTGACGCCATTTCTGATTCCTTTTTTTCTCCTATAAATAATTATAGCACTAGCGTTCTATATCGTGCTATTTATTGAATTTTACTATTACATCATCGTGGAAATTATTTTTACGGCGCTTTGATCCATCTCTCTTAAATTCTTCAACTGATATCTGAGATTCTTGTTCTAAATATCCTAATGCACTATCCATATGTGTTTTGATATAAATGGTTTCATCTTCTACGAACAATCTGATATCTTCGCAAGCAATTGTTTGACCTGCAAATTGATTCGTAATTACATCAGCAAGTTCCACAGAATGATCTTCATTCAAATCAAATAGCGTTGGTTGATCTGGATTTGTCGCATCTGAAAATTTCACTCCAGATGAAGGATCCACTTTCCAGAATGCTTTTTTCATTTTTATATGTCCTAAACGATTGTTCCCGGCAAAGAAAAGAACATATATAATGCGATTCTTGGAGTTATACATCTTGAAATATCTAACAAATTTCGCAATTTTCTTCAGTTGAGATTGATATAATGCCTTGAGAGATTGGATTCGATTTCGAGAAGTCTTGATAATCTCAACCACTTCTTCAGTTCCAAATAGCTCTATTATTCTTTTTTGTGCCTTATTACCATCGTCCGTTACCCACCTGTTTACTGCATCTGCCATGAAGTTGATAAATACTTCTGAACGTGGATTTGCAAGAATTCTTTCTATGAGAGAATAGCTCAATCCACTGAACCCAAATGGATCAATGAATGCAAATGTTGGTGCCAATACCATCTCTTGTTTATCTAAATCATCCAATATCTCGCACAAGACGGATTCAAATTCATCATCCCTAATATCTATTTGAAAATTCGCGGGAATGGGAATGCTTATATTGTCAACTTCCTTTTGTAAATAATCGACTCGATCTTTATCTTTTTCCACAAAAGTGAAACTAACTTCTTTAAATTTTGAAACTACCCTGTGGCTAGCAGCAATTTTCAAAGCAAGGATGGGAGAACCCTCCTCACCCCCTTTGTATTTTCCTGGTCCTGCAAAGCCGTCAATGTAATTGATACCGGGAAATTTACTGCCTAATATTGCAAACCAAGCTCCAAGATACCGACAAAGAATTTCATGCTTTGCTTTAGTGTGTTTTTCTAATTCCCAAAGTGGATCTTTAGGTACTGCCATAATCCCTCCCGCCTTCGGCGTTCTTCTAAGGTATTCCAGACATTTCTTTGATTACATTACCAATAAAAACTCCCGCGATTGTTGCAATATTTTCCATTGTTTGGGGAACTTCTTTCTCTTCCGCCGTCTTCTGTGCTTTCTTCCAGGCTTTTTCATTTCGGATTAGTTCAAGAGTGTCATAACCTTTTGCAGTCATATCGCCAACTTCAAAATCTAAAACGCCACTCAAGGTGACAGACGGCTTATACTCATTCACAAGTCCTTGATCGTGTAAAAGCCTACAATGTTCTGCAACAACTAATGGTGGATAGTTTTCTACTTCTAAGCCGAAAATCGTTAATGACCCCGGTTCATATTCTTTCTCAATCTTGAGCAATATCTTTCTCTCTAATTCTATATCCCTCTTCACCCTACCCCTTCCTTTTCTCTGTTCTAAACCTGTCAACGTCAGATTTTTTGCTGTCAAGGGTCAGTTTTACTTTAAACAGGACTCACTTAAGAGCCTCTTTTTGATCGTCAGGATTCGTTTCCGGTTGCAACTCCATACTCATCTACAGTAACGTAGATAGTCTTTTCTGTTCTCACTAGAAGATAGATGATTGCAGGCAAAATCCCAAGCAAGAACAGAATTGTGAATAACAAGCAGCTGAACCCCTTATCCCTCTTAAGTTGCGCAGTTGTACCGGTTTGGCTTACAACGTAGTATCCATCTTTTACCCCACGATTTATATACTCCTGGAGTATCTCTTTTCTCTTTATATCGCTAATTGGTTTTTCCGACTTGAACTCGTTATATGTAAACGTCGTGGTCATCCCTACTCCTTTCTTTTTATCCTAACCCTTCTTTTTGTTTTGTTCGACTTTAAACCTAATCCACTCTCTTATTTCTTCTTGCTCTTCCTCTGACAATTGATCATAGAGAAAAACAGAAACTCTTTGTCGGTGGAATCCTCCTCTCGGGCAGGTAGCTTCGCAGATATTGCCTTCCTTCGGGCGATCTGTTCCTGTTTATGATTATAAGAAAAAAATGAAAATATTACAATATGAGAATGAGGGGTGAAAAATTGAGTAACAACGAACAGCAGGTTTATACTAATAAAATGAGCGCGAAGAGGATCGAACTCTTAACCAATGGCTTAAAAGGCCACTGCTCTACCATTGAGCTACGCGCCCACACAGACACCTATTTTAACATGCCCTTATATCCGCGTCAACAGGCGTTAATCGATGGTTAATTGAAGCAATCTCTCTCTTATGTCGTCAATAAAAAATGAAGGAAATACAAAGTGAGCAGTGGCTTATCGCAGATTTGGATAACATTCTATCCTGGATTGATGCGTTTATCATGGATAGAAAAGCCCAGAGTTTCAGTTCCGGGACCCTGTATTTCTATAAGTACAAACTCGATAAATTTCTACATTATTGCCAAATGAGAGGAGTTACTCAAACTATAGCTATTACTTCAAACCTTATTAGAGATTTTCTGATATGGCTTGGGGAGCAAGGACATAATGAAGGTGGAAGGTTTGCTTTTTATCGTGCGGTAAAAACCTTCCTGAAATGGTATCAGGTGGAAAATGATTTGGATGATTGGAAGAATCCAATTGATAAGGTAAAATTCCGAATTCCAAAGGACCCCCCGCTTGAGCCGGCTGACGCTAATGCTATAAAGGCAATATTAAAAACTTGTAAATCTAACTTTACAGGGAAGCGCGATAAAGCCATTATTCTAATGTTGATGGATACAGGTTTACGAGCTTCCGAATTACTTGCTTTAGACATAGTGAATTTGAATCCCATTACGGGAACGGTTCAGGTACTTCATGGAAAAGGCGGAAAATTTAGAACTGTTTATTTGGGGAAAAAGACTCGGATTGCTTTAAGGCGATATTTGAATTGTTTGGATGAAAATCCTGCAGTGTTCATTGGTATTAATAAGGAAAGACTTGGTTATTCTGGATTAAGAATGATGCTTCAGAGAAGGGCGAATAAAGCAAATGTAGAATATCAATCACCTCATAGTTTTCGAAGATATTTTGCTCTTGAAATGTTACGAAATGGAGTAGATTTATTTAGCCTTCAATTACTAATGGGGCATGCAGATATTCAAGTGTTAAGAAGATATCTAAAACTAGTAGGTCAGGATTTACTTGAAATACACAGGCGGGCTAGCCCAGTAGATAATTTATAGGTTGCTAGCATGGGGTGCAAGAGGTCGGAGGTTCGAATCCTCTCGCCCCGACTGCATAACCCCTTGTAGCCCTAATTCCACTATATAAGAGTACTACGGTTCATAAAAAGGAGAAATCTTATGAACCAGAAGGCTCTAGCATTGACGTACCAAAAGGCAGTGGAAGGATTCCTTTTGAACCTTCACGCAGAGGGATACAGCCAATCAACAATTGATATCTACAAGTGGGGATTGGCAAAGTTTGCCACTCATGTCCCAGAGAATATCCAAGAAATTAAAAAAGAACATCTTCTATCAGCATTCTCTTCTGTCCGATATAAAGGGCTAAAGCCTACCAGCATTCAGAACGTTTGGATTGCTATGCGGAGCTTCTTTGCCTGGGCAGAAAAAGAACTTTCCTTAAAGAGAGTGGATAAGGGCATCCCCCTCCCCAAAGCACCCGAACCCATCATCAAACCTTTCTCAGAAAATGAAATCAAGCGTCTTCTCTCTGCCTGTAATAACACAAAAAGGGCAACTACTTCTTCGAATCGGAAGAATTTCTCGATGAAAAGACCTACATCATTAAGAGATAAAGCAATCATTCTTGTCCTATTAGATACTGGACTAAGAGTGTCCGAATTAACAAGGCTAACTCTGTCAGATATTGATTTGGAATCTGGTCAGATTGTTGTAAAACCCTTTGGAGCAGGAAAGAAAAGCAAACCCAGAACAGTCTTCATTGGAAACCTATCTAGAAGCTCCCTATGGCGTTATTTGACTGGAAAGGATATAAATCCTCATGATTATGTTTTCACATCAAAAGACAATCGGCCAATGGATAGACATTCGATTAGAAAGCTTTTAGTTTATTTAGGAGAGAAGGCTGAGCTTCAAAGTGTTTACCCCCATCGTTTCCGGCATACATTTGCCATCCAGTATCTCAGGAATGGCGGGGATATATATACTCTACAAAGAATTCTTGGTCACTCTTCTTTGGAAATGGTTAAGAGATATTTGGCAATTGCAAAAGCAGATTGTGAGATGGCTCATAGAAAGGCTGGCCCTGTAGATAATTGGCGACTTTGAATATTTAGTATTCTGTATCTTCTTCAAAAAAATCTGAGTCAATTTCTTTTATTTGAAATTCAGTTTTAGTTGAGACACCAATGTCATAATCAATCATAAAATTTGCTAAGCGCTCACCATTTATCAAAACAACTTTAGATTCTATGCTAGCAATATATTCAATCGCATCTTTTGTAAAGCTTGATGTTGTTATAAACACACCTTTTCGCGAGTGCTTTCCCTGTAAAGCGCCAACAAACGATTGAATTTGAGGACGACTAACCTTTGATTCACGTTTCCATCTCTTTGCTTGAATATAAATAACGTCTAAACCCAATAGGTCCTCATCGATAATTCCATCAATTCCTTCATCTCCAGACCTACCAACGGCACGTGCAGCAGCTCCTTGAGTTCCACCATAACCCATTGCAACTAATAAATCAACAACAAGTCGTTCGAAAAAGTCTGGTGAACTACTAAGAACGTATTCAAGCAGTTCATCAGCTAAATCATTTCGAATTTTTTGGTATGCGTTTTCAAAAGCTTCTTCAGGAGTCAGCTCTCCTTCATCAACAATGATTTCTTCTTGGTCGTCTGATTGGCTCCTCATATAGAATTTTACAAACTCCGGGAATTGTTTTAGGTATGCAATATTTATTTTGTCGATATCTTCTTTGAATACGTCCAACCCTTGTTCAGTTATTTGAAAAAAACCTCTTTTTGGATATTTGATTAATCCAGCCTTCTTTAAATATGTTTTTGCCCAACTTAAACGGTCATAAAATTTTTGTGGGCCGCTTGCTATCTTCACTGATAATTCCTTTTCAGATAGACCGAATTCTTTTGCTAATGTGTCCGATGCGCTTCGAAGACTGTGAATTTTATAATCTTTTGCTAGTTGCAATAGTGGGAGCATTATTGATTGGAAGTCTGGAATTGGCATATTAACCTTTCATGTCAAAAATATTTTAGTTTCTGGTAGCTATATTCTATTACACATAAAGTTTTGCTATACTCAGGTATAGTTAAATTATAAAAAGACACAAAGGTGGAAAATGTCCGATTACAAGCAAATATTAAATCATTATTTGGATGAGCTTGAAATTAAAATTAGCCAGAATACAAGCGAAGATTCAATTAGAAGACTCTTTATCGACTACTTCCTAGTGAAAGCATTTCCTTCAATCAAAGTAAACGAAATTGATTTCGAAACTTTTATTCCGGAAATTCCTCACTCAGCTGGTGCTGTAGTAAGTTACGGTTTCGCTGATGTTATGTATCAGGACCTTATTTTTGAAATCAAGCGGAACCTAAATAATCAAGCAATTCTAAAAGGCGAATCTGAATTACTACGGTATATAAATTCATTAGAAAATTCCAACGAATGCTTTGGATTTTTAACTGATGGCAAACATATAAGAATTTATAGACTTACCGAATCTAAATTAATAATGATAGACGAATTTCAATTATCTAGAGAAACACATGAAGATTCATTTTTAAGATTAGACGCCTATCTTTTTCAATCTAAAAATTCTAAACCGACGGCAAAAGATATTGCATTAAGATTTGGTGAAAAATCTCCTGTGTTTTTGAGTAGCATGAGAGTCCTGGAAGAATGCTGGGAGCAGATAAAAGATTCTCCAGAAATGAAAACAAAATTTCATGAGTGGGGAAACTTGTTGTCAATTGTGTATGGAACTAACGTTGGTGATGATTTTTTATTTCTGAAACATACTTATTTAGCATGTTTTTCAAGAATTCTCGCATTCCTTACTATTGAAAGAGAAATTCCATCTCTTAACAAAATCGCTGAAATTACTTATGGTACATATTTTAAAAAATTAGGTTTAGAGAATTTCATTACAGAGGATTTCTATAGTTGGATAAATTCCCCAGTAATCTCAGAGAAGATAAACAATTGGTTAAATCGAGTAACGATTAGGCTCGGCAATTCATATGATTTAAGCAAAATTTCTGAAGATGTCCTTAAGGTTCTTTATCAAGAATTAGTCGACCCAGAAACCAGGCATGATTTAGGGGAAGTATATACACCAGATTGGTTGGCAGAAGAAATACTAAACTCAACTGGATTCCCGGTCGTAAAGAAAAATGGCTCTATTACTGAGAAACCATTTTCATTATTAGACCCAAGTTGCGGTTCTGGCACTTTCATATTTTTATCAATCCATAAACTCCGAGAAGCTGGTTTACACAATAACAAATTGGTGGAATATGCAATTAACAATTTGGCAGGATTAGATGTACATCCCTTAGCAGTAACAATTTCAAAAAGTAATTTTATTCTCGCTCTAGGGGCGGACTTACAGAATTATTCAGGGAAAATTATTCTTCCTATCTACCTTGCAAATAGCTTTGATATAGGAAAAAGTCAAAATACGTTTACACTCAAAAAGAAATTTCATATAATTCAAAAAACAGTTGACTTAGGATTTCTATCCAAGGAATCTGGCAAGAAGAAATATATAGATATTCCTGAAATTTTCAATTTACCACTCATAAGCTACAAAGATAAATCTTATCTAAATGATGCGATAGATGCTCTTTTTTATTACTCAAATCCTGAATTGAAGGATGATGTAGCAAAAGAAGGTTTTTGTAGTTTTCTTGAAAGAGCAATCAATGATGAAGCTACCTATAAAGAATTTATCAGATTTTGGCTTGGAAATCTAAAATTATCAAGATGGTTACTGAGACAGCCTTCAACTAACAATATTTGGAGATTTATTCTTCGAAATGCAATACGCCCTCAGTTATTGTCAATAAGGAAATTTGATTTCATCATTGGAAATCCTCCATGGATTGCTTACAGGTACCTTCAATCAAAATCGTATCAAAAACAAGTGAGAGAATTAACATTCCAATATAATTTAATTGGTAAAGATAAAGTTAATTTATTTACTCAGCTGGAACTAGCTACTCTTTTTTATGCATTTTCGCAGAAGCATTTTCTGAAAGATGATGGAACCATTGCGTTTGTTATGCCTAGAAGCATTTTGACGGGCGCAAAGCATCATTCAAATTTTATGAACCGCTATGTATCTAAATCTACTGAAATTTTTGACCTCCAAAAAGTTGAGCCTTTGTTTAAAATCCCTGCTTGCGTTCTTATTTCTAAAAAGACTTTGGGAAATAAATATCCAAAATATAAAGAATATTCTGGAACTTTACCCTCTAAAAACATTAGTTTGTTAAAGGCCAAGCCATATCTTAATATAAACATTGGTACGTTTGAAAAACCCAAAGAAGGGGTTAAAAGCATATACTTTACCGATTTTCTTCAAGGCGCTTCCTTAGTTCCAAGAAGTCTTTGGTTTGTAATGCCTAAACAGGATTCTTATGCTCTCAATCCCGAAATGCCTTTTCTAACTACCGATACTAACGCACAAAGAAAAGCAAAGACCCCTTGGAAAAATATAAATATTACCGGCAACATTGAAAAAGATTTTTTATATTGGTCCTTGTTATCTGATAATTTACTTCCATTTGGGAACAGAAAATTATCACTCATTGTATCTCCAATAAAAAACAATCAATTACTAAATAAAGATAAAGCATTAATCCAAGGATATACAGGTTTGAGCGATTGGTTACATGAATGTGAAATAATTTGGGATGATAGAAGAAGTAAAAAAAACAAAAAGACCGTTATTGAGTGGATTAACTGGAACTCAAAATTATCAAAACAAAATTCAGTAAATGGATATAGAGTTTTGTATGGAAGTTCTGGTTCACATATAGCTTCATGCGTGATAAATATTGAAGATATATTATTGAATAAAATAAGAAATATTTCCCCGGTTGGATTTGTTTGCGAATCTAAAACTTATTATTATGTAACAGAAAGCGAAAATGAATCATACTACTTATGTGCATACCTAAATTCCCCATACGCTGATGAGTCTATCAAACCTTATCAAACGAAAGGCAGTTTTGGTGCTAAATCAGGAGGAGGATATAGAGATATTCATAGACGACCTTTTGAAATCAATGGTTGGCCATTGTTTGATTCTTCAAATAAAAAACATTTAAAATTGTCGAAATTAGGAAGGAAAAGTGCTTATATTGTAAATAACTGGGTTTCATCGCACAAAGAAGATTTAACAAAACGCATTGGTACCATTCGCAATATTATAAGGAATGAAGTAATTTCAGAAGAATTATCTGAAATAAATGAAATAGTTTTGCAATTTGTAGATATAAAATAAAAAGATATAGCTTTCTTTTATTACTTATGTCATCTCTGACATGACTTTGATTAAATCGATTAACGGTTTGTAGTATTTTGTAAAATTCCACGAGCTTATCTCTAGCAAATCGGTTTTGGCAGGTGAAAACAGAACAAGTTCTCTCCCTGCCTGTATTTAGATAACCGAGAACAACCGATGTTCTCAATTTACTATAGCAATGGTACGGAGTACCTTTGCACCGATGTGTAAAGGATATTACACAGCGGTCTGCGTAATCTCTTATTTTTAATAGTTTATTCTTAATAGATTCTGTGCACACCCTTTTACTTATTCGATTGTTCACCCATTCGGTCATTCGAATTGTTAACCATATGGACA
Source organism: uncultured Pelolinea sp. (assembly GCA_965195205.1). GTDB lineage: Bacteria > Chloroflexota > Anaerolineae > Anaerolineales > Anaerolineaceae > Pelolinea. The sequence continues at coordinate 35,242 of CBDAFG010000108.1, forward strand.
TCGGGGATGAGTTGTATGCGTTCTTTGTCTAGTTGATTAAGATAGAAATCAAATTCTTCCTCCGCGAAATGCATTCTACAACTTATGCAAGCTTTTTCGTCTTTCCAGGTCGATTCAAATGGTTTATTACATCGATTGCATTCAAGTACATACTTAGGTCTTTTATGTTCTCCTAGAGGAAAAATCTCTATTGTTTCCCAATCAAATAACTTACCATTATTATTCATAAATTTATTTATTTCCTGGGGAGTATTAAACCCTCTAACTTCTTCAGGTAATTTTTGTAAGAACTTATCATTATTCCTCAATACAATTCCCCTATCCTTCTCACTTAGTTTTTCTATGTTCCCTTTCGGATTGTTGATAATCGCAAAAGTTAATGCGTTGTACAAACCAATAACCGAATACATATATGGAGACTGTAGCAACCTGGGAAGTTTTCCAATTTTATGGATATATCCTTTTGCTTTCAATGATTTTAGATATTTATTTAGGGAGCTTCTACTTATATTCGAATTTTCAGCAATCCTTGAAAGATTTGGAAACGCATATCCTCCTAAATACCATACATGCTTCAGGAATTTATCTAACAACCATCGTTCATTGGGTTTTAATCCCAACGCTTTTTCATATTTATCTAAAGGCCATGGAGTGCTTGCATAAGCCAGACTATTTTCAAAGCCTGGCTCATTATGGATTACTCCACCCCAATCAAAGAAATTTGCGTACCTAAGGAGTGATAATCTTCTATCTAACTTTTGTTTTGACATCGATGAATTTTCACTTTCTCTATCGAAGATTCAACATTGGTTGATTCTCTTTAGTTTTTTGCTTATCCTTCTTCCAAAGATATAAGTGCAGTACAACTTGCAATCCATATCCACGATTTACATCCTGCCCTTTTTCCAAGATATCTTCAATTTTGGCAGTGTACGTAACTTCTTCTTCTGTATCGAAAATTTCGGTTATCTTTATCCCCTCTGCTACAGCTTCTTCCAGGATATCTTTATCCCATGCCCACCCTCTAGGAATTCTAAGCATATGTTTAGATGCTTGTACACGTTTCTTGAGAATCCCATCTTCAATATAGCCGACAGGTTTTCCATCAAAACGACGGACTAGTTGTTTTTCTGTTTGGGATAGGGTATTATATGTATAGGTTTGTTTCCTAGTAGGTTGCAAATCTTTCTTGAGCCCGCAGGTCGCACTGCGGGTTTCTTTGTTAATTATCTTCATGTTCTTCACCTCTTTTCTTTTTGTTTTTTTCTTTTTCCTTGTCGATAAGGAAGCGAATCATACCTACTTTGCTTCTCATGGATTCTCTAGCCATCTTTTCAAGAATCTCATATGTCTCTGGTATGAGTTCTATTGTGAATCTTTTTCTTAACATTTTTTTCTCCTTAAAATAAAATCACCAGTCTTGTTAACAGCACATTACATTAAAGATTGTTCTTTGTAACGTGCCTAACTTAGACTGGCGTTAGGGCATAAACGTGTTCAAACGTCGCAATTTATCTTTCGTGTATTATTATACATCAGGATAATATATTTGTCAAATCCTGGTGCGATATTCTTGCATATATGTGAGGTTCGGGAGGGGTACGCTTAATGGGGGTGAAGTGGTATATATGGAATATATGATTAAAGTAATATTCTTATTCGCCATCGTCACATCTATGATGTGACCAAGGCTTTAGCTAATCGTATTACAGAGTTATCTTGCGATACGTCATTCCACTGGCAGAAATCTGCCATGCTCATGACCTATCGCTTTTGATTCCATTTCGAGAACTCACCTGCCTGCTTGCTACATGGTTCCCACAACACATCTTATCTAAAGCTTTTAACCTCTTCGCTGAATCTTCCGATAAGAGGCGTTGTAGAAACCATTCTTTGAAACCTAAGGGTTCATTGTGAAAATCCAGCGAGTTATGCCATAATTACTAGGTGGGAAGAATCAACATAAAACGCATCGCAATCTTCATCTTTATACTTGTCCTTCTATCTGCCTGTGTGCCTGATGAAGAACAAATACCTACAGCCACCTCTACACATACACCCATCTCTACCAAAGTAATACCGACATCTACGCAAACCCCAACAGTAACACCCGCCTCAGAACCCACCAGGACAATCGCTGAGCTTGGATATAAAATCAAGATTGGCGATATAAAATGTACTCTCCAACAATATGAGGAAGTCAATCTGAATATTTATCTGACAGAATGTCCGGAAATCCTTTACATGCCCTTGAATAGCACCATTAAGATTGAGTTGATAACTCCAAATGGTGAAACATTCGCATTTATAGGTGCAGAAGACATCCTGGCAGACTTTGCCACAGGTGCAATTCCCTACAAAGACAAAGCAGGAGAACGTATTGTTTGTGGAATCAGTTTTGAGAATCCTGAAGAAAATCTCATTGTCGTTGAAGGTCTAACTATACGAACTGGAGGAGGTTCTGGTAATTCAGGAGGTGGTTCTGGTTCATCAGGTTCAGGTAGTCCCCCACCACAACCAACACCGAATCCAGGAGGATAAAGAAGGAATTATTGACATATAATTATGTCAACCATATTACCCTAGCATTGACTAGGACATTAACAACCGCAGTACTCTAGCATATTCAGTTCTTTTTATCTATGCCATAATAAGTAGGTGGAGAAAACAAAGTGAACCGCATTCTGATATTCTCAATAATAATGGCACTCCTTTCTGCCTGTGTTCCTACTAAAGCTGTTTCAAACTCACCCATGAATATCCCTACGCCAACATCAATCCCTGCCATAGCTACAACAACACCAACAGAAACCCCTACGCCCGAACCAACAAAGACAATTGCTGAGCTCGGATACATGGTAAAGGTTGGTGAGATTGAATGCAATCTGAATCAACACAGCGATGAAAATCCTGATGTATTCATAGCAGAATGTCCCGAGATTCTCTACATGCCCTTAAACAGCACCGTTGAGATTGAGCTGATTACTCCAAACGGTGAATTGTATGAATTAGTGAATGCGGATGATACATTGGCAAACCTTGTCATTACTAGCCTTCAGGGAAAATTCGCATTACTAGAAATGAAGAACTTGGCAGGATGTGCAATTCCATACAAGGAAAACGCAGGAGAACAAATAGTCTGTGGATTTGCATTCAACTATGATGGAAAAGAGGTAACAGTTTTAGTTGAGGGAATAACTATAAGAAAGGGAGAAGGTAGTTCTTCAAAATCAAGTAATCCACCAAGTAATGGATGTATTGGGTGTGGATGGGAAGATGAAGGAGGACAAGAATAATGAAAAAAAGTTAATCGCTCTTTTCATTATGCTTTTCATTTCTTCCTGCCAACATGCAGAAGAGATAATGCCGACTGCCACTCAAACCTCTGTTTATATTAAATTAGAAACCATCCCAAACCCAACCTCTACACTAACACCAAAGCCAATCGCATCTATTGAAGAACTGGATTACAAGTTGAAAGTCGGAGATATTGTTTGCGATTTGGTTCAGGCAGAGGAAAGTTATCCTGAAGTTTATGTGGCTGATTGTCCTGAATTAATCTACTTTCAAATAAACAACGAAGTAAGCATTGAGTTGGTTACAAAAGACGATGGACTATATAACCTGGATGAATTATCAGGCTTGGAAACTATTGCACAAGAGCTATTTCCAGGCTATCTAACAGGAAACTATGTTGACAAAGAACAAGATAATCTAGTAGGTTGTTATATTCCCTATAAAGAAACGGCAGGAAATAAGATTGTATGTGGATTTTATTTTGAGTATGCGGGGGCAGATATTTCTGTTCTTGTTGAGGGGACAACAATGAGAATTGTATTGAAATCAACCATAATTGAGAAAAGTAAACCTAGTGCAAACAAAGGTGAAGAGAAGCCTCCAAACACTGGCGAATGATGGCATTTCTGTAATATATAATCCTAGTAACCATATTACTCTAGCATCATCAAGGACATTAACAACCGCAGTACTCTAGCATGTCCGGTTTAGGGCTATATAGAGCCCTGAGCTGGAGCGATTAGCGCGCTTGCATGGGGTGCAAGAGGTTAGAAGTTATAATATTCTTGATTATTTAACAAATTAAATCTTGTAACCCAATAGTACTCATTCGAAAGCAACTTCATAGGTAAAACTCTTCGTTTCACCAAGTGGTAAGGCATCAGCCTTTCAAGCTAATATTCGCGGATTCGAGTCCCGCTACCCGCTCCTTTTTATTTAAGAACCTCCCACAACGCCTCTAGAACCTAAAAAACCAGGAGGTATTTTACTCAGAATCAATTTTTCAGGTAATTTTCTAGCCAACTTGAAAATAAACTACACTAACCTTAATATAAAACTTGATTTTCCATTTCTTCTTTTGTGAGTTTAGTGATATTCTTATATATATGTCTAATAATGATAAATATAGGAGAGAATGAGATGGGCGACACTGGAAAAAAAGATAAAAAGAAAAGAGAACAAAAGAAAAAAGCACAGCTGACCATTAAAGAAAAACGAAAGTTAAAGCGCGATAAAAAGAGCGGTAATACTGGGATTATCGAAAAAATATAATAGATTAGCGGATATTTCTAGTGTAAAATGCATGGTGGCGGGAAATCGGCTTCAAAGTCTTGTATACAATTAATGTGGAGTTATATATATTTCCCAAGTGTTTTTGTGTGAACATTCTAACCAAATCAGTATAATTAAAGAAAAATAAGCAGTGGATTAAATGAAAAAGGAGGAAGAACGACACGAGAAAACCCCCTTAAAAAACAAAAAGCAGTAAATGGCTTAAAAGGCCACTGCTCTACCATTGAGCTACGCGCCCACACAGACACCTATTTTAACATGCCCTTATATCCGCGTCAACAGGCGTTAATCGATGGTTAATTGAAGGAATCTCTCTCTTATATCGTCAATAAAAATAAAGGAATTAAAAAGTGAACAGTGGAATTCCACATTCCAAAAGACCCGCTTTCGGAGCCGGCAATCATAACTGCAATTAAGGGAATGATGGGGGTATGCAAACCCAATTTCACGGAAAAAAGGGATAAGGCAATAATACTCATGCTTTTAGATATAGGATTACGGGCATCAGAACCAATGGCGTTAGACGAGATTAATTTGGATCCAATATCAGGAGTAATTCAAATTATTCAGACATCTCAAATTCAGCTAAACGATATTCAGTTATTGTTAGAGCCGAACTTGAAACAGCACCTTAAAAAAGCGAGTTTGGTGGATAATTGGGAGTAGTAAATAACAAAAGGCTTATGAGTACGTTGACCGAACCCGTCCCATTACACCCCCAGAGTAAGCATTATTAGCGAAATAAGCCATATTTAAGGATTACATATATTGCACGCACACCATCTTTCCAGTTGATCTTCTTGCCTTGTTCGTACGTGCGCCCATTGTAAGAGATACCTACTTCATATATTGGACATCCAAGCCGGGCAATTTTCGCAGTGAACTCAGGTTCAAAGCCAAAACTATTTTCCTTTAATTCGATTCTTTCAAGCAGTTCCCTCTTAAAAACTTTGTAGCAGACCTCCATGTCTGTAAGGTTGAGGTTTGTAAACATGTTGGAAAGTTGAGTCAAAAAGCGGTTTCCAACTGAATGCCAAAAATACAGCACACGATGTGGATCACCACCGGAAAACCTGGAGCCATAAACGACATCTGCTTGACCATCCAATATCGGCTTCAATAATTTGTGGTAATCGTTTGGGTTATATTCGAGGTCCGCGTCCTGAATGATAATAACGTCGCCCGTTGCCTTTGAGAATCCTGTCCGAAGGGCGGCTCCTTTACCTTGATTGCTATCGTGGAGTATTATTTTTACTTTTTTGGGATCGTTGAGCTTACCCAGATACTCTCGAGTACCATCGGTTGAGCAATCATCTATTATGATAATCTCACGTTCACACGGTAGTGGTACTGAAAGAACTTTTGCGAGAATAGCATCAATTGTTCTGATTTCGTTGAAGCAAGGTATGACGACTGAAATTTTTATGGATAAACTCCAAATTGGAAATATTTATTCGGTTTGAAAGATAAAAACAAAGAACAAATTACTTTATTACGTATTGATTTACATTATATCAGAAACAGACCAATAGCTTAGAAGTTGTAATGATTCAATATATGCAAGATACTTGGGGCCAATCTGTATTCTTTTAAAGTACCTAACAGGCTGGTTTTACCATTGGAATAAGTTCGCGGGGCTTATTTCTCTGCTAGATTGACCGTAAATGATACTCTTCAGGCAGCACTTTCTTGAAAGTCGTAACATTCGCCTGCGCGCGTCAACGGTGCAAGCAAAGATAAATTTCCTGATCATTAATTCGGTAGACCAATTTTGCGTCGTCAGCTTGATATTCTTCGGGAGACAAATCATGAGCCTGGAGAACAAAAGCTGGGTTTTCAGCATCCTGTTTTATGACCACTGCAAACACGCGGTTGTGAGTCTTTAACTCAATTTGATGCATAACTTCATCCGTGACTCCAAACTGGTTTAGGTAATACCAATACGGGGCATCATAGGGAAAGATTACAGCAACTGCGTCTCCAGAGACAAGATTTTGATTCAGATATTCAGCCGCCAATTCAATTTTGCCCGGATCTGCCTGCCACCCTGGAAAATAGGTATGCACACGTTGAATCGACCAACCCGCAGTTATCACCAAACTTCCAATGACCAATCCTAACTGCAAACGTCTCCATGGAAGTTTGAAGTGGTTTAGGGGTGCAATCAAACCACCACAAGCCCAAATTAACCAAAACGGCATTAAGAATAACCAAATGCGATCCAAAGGATTGCGACGCAGCAATACCAGCATTCCCAGAATCCAAAGGAATATGGTAATTTGAAGAGGAATTTTTACTTGACTGACTCGGTGATGAAAACCTAAAGAAAGAATTACACCTACTGCCAAAAGAATCTGAATGGCTTGAGGGAGATCATAATTCCAATTCATCCATGTGTTTTTAAGTTGTTCTCCCAGTTTAAGCCAAAGATCCGCATAACTCAACGGCGTAACAAACGGATTCCCCACTAAGGAATTAATCCCGGTTCCAATTACGATAACTGGCAGATACAGAATAAATGTGAACAACACTGTTAATACTCCAGCTAAAATAAGATACTTTAATAACCTGCGCAAATTACCATACGCCTGGCGTGTTTCCCCAACTGCAGCACTCGCAAATAACCAGAGACATGCGGCTCCAAATGGAAAAAGCATGAAAGGTACGGTGTAGAATCCGGCTACAGCGATAAAAACAAATAGACCCCACCCAGCCAGGTTGGCGTGTTTACTCAAATAGATTGCCATGCTAAATAAAATCAGGCTGAATAGCGTATATTGACTGTATCCGCGTGCATTGGTGCTGTAAGAAACCAACATAGGAAGAGCAGCAATCAACCCCGCACTCATTAAGGCTGAGACCCTCCCGTACAATTGGCGAGCCAGCAAGTATCCGGCTGGAACACAAAGAATACCACTAACAAACGCCGGAAAACGCACGGCCCAGGGCGCTGTTCCGAACAGATTGATGGCCAGCTTGACTAGAATGGTGTGAAAGATATGATTATTCGGCAAGCTGTAGTCAGAGATCAAATTTAACCAGGGACGCATAGCAAACACAACTACGGTATACGACTCATCATAGCGCATGGGATAGCTCAGGAAAAGAAAGCGAAAAAAGACCGCAGCGCCCATCAACACAAGAACAGCAGCCAGGTAAAGCAAGCCTGCCCGATGAGGGTGATAATCTTGCCAAAGGCGGGAGCTATCGCGCAGTAGCCGTCGGAATTGCGTTACCTGCCAGGTTAAAAATCTAGCCAATATTAGCCGTGTCCTGGTTTGAAAAAACAGCATGCACAACCCGGCTGCCAATAGAATACCAGCTAACACCCATCCAATTGGTTGAAGGTACTTAAAAACCTCAACTGTAAAACTGGCAAGATGGTGGTTTGGACTTAACCAACTTGCGACCTCACGAGCCTGCACGTAAGGTATGTTAAAGAACCAGATTAAAAAACCTCCCCCTACAAAGAACGAAAACAGGAGTACCAACCGGAGACAGGTAAACGAAATGGATTGGGGAGAGGTTATAGAACTGGGCGAAGGCTTAGATTCCTTCATAAACAAACTCTTTTTGATGGTTAATATTTTTCATCATGGAATTATCATAAACACTATACCTTGTGTTAGGTTTTTCATCTGTTATGAAAGGAATATCAAGCAATAGAAATTTTTCACAGTATATCATCAATCCAAGCGCACATATCTTTACAAAATCAGCTTATCTGAAATTTCCCTTGTTATTAAATATAAGTTGGAGATACCTTGTAATGCTCCAGTAAAACATTAAAAGGCCTTCTTCCTTTCACAATAAAACTAGAGATGGCGAGGGCTCGCAATTTTCCAGTGGAGAGTAGTGGGGCCATTCTTCTATCTGTGAATTAAGGGTGTGTCCACCCGAAAAGCAGCAGCCATCACCCCGTTTTTTTTAAGATATGGTTATCAGAAGGTTTCAGAACTTCAGTATGGAGAGCGCCAATTGTGAGTATTACAAATTGGTCTGAATGAAAACAAGACTGTGTAGGAATAAACAAAGGTTAATTCAATGTGTCTTCAAGCTGATGAGTAAATTGAGAAAAAATAGGCAGTGGATTAGATGAAAAAAGAGGAAGAATGACACTAAGAATACCCCCTTTAAACACAAAAAGCAGGAATGGCTTAAAAGGTCACTGCTCTACTATAAAACTACGTGCCCACACAGA